>JBGSTE010000138.1:0-10846 GCA_041736655.1 Phycisphaeraceae bacterium
TCCGCGTCGTCGACGTCGCCGTCGTTGTCCAGGTCCGCCGGCGAAGTGCTCGATCCGCCGGGGCCGGTGAAGGCGGCGAACGCGATGCCGAAGTCCGCGTCATCGACGTCGCCGTCCTGGTCCAGGTCCGCCGGGTTGAAAGGCGATTCGCTAGAGAGCGAGAAGAACTCGATGACCCCGGCACTGATGCCGTTGGTGGTGCTTGGGTTTGAGATGGCCAGGCCGACGGAGGTGAAGTTGGCTTCGCTGGTCTGGGGCACGAGCGTGCTTGCACGGACCTCGGAGTAAGAGGCGTCGACAGGGCGCTTGGCATACCAGGTGGCGGTCCAGTTGCCCGACCCGCCGGTGGTGTCCAGGACGATCCGCATGTCGATGTCGCCAGCGGCAGTCGTATCAAGGGCGGTCCAGTTCGCGGGGCTGGTCAGACCGCCGTTGGTGATTGGAGCCTTTTCGCCCGTGCCGAGCTGGGCGACGTTGAAAGTGGCTGCGGGTGTGATTTCCGGGGGCGTAGGAGCCGGAGTGTTCGTGCCACGGAAGAGCATCCACGCCGTGCCGACGACCGTTTGCGTGATAAACCGGGTGTTGGCAGAGTTGACGGCCGACTGACCATTGGCAAAGCCAAGACCGAACCAGTCGGTGTCGCCGACGATGCCGGAGACCGAGGCGTCGAGGGTGTAGATCAGGCCGTTGGCCGGGGTAAACGCGAGGGTCATGCTCGATCCGTTGACCGCCGGTGCGACGGTGCCGGTGGTGTGGTCGATGGTTCCGTCGGCGTTCCAGGTGCCGTGGGCCACCCAGTTGTTGGCGCCGACATCGGGCGTCAGGCCGTTGATATCGGTCGCGGCCGGGCCATCGAAGTTGTCCGAATAAATCACGACTGCCTGAGCGGAACCGGTCAGGAGAAGGCCGCAGGTCGCGGCGGTCAGAAGAAGTTGCTTGGTATCAAAAAACATGGTTAATCTCCAAATCATTGAAGCGGGGTGTTGGGGAAAAATTCACACCGAGGTCCACGCACGGAACTCGGACAAAGGGCATCATCACGCGCGGCGTCGGCGAGCCACGAACAGGCCACCGAGGCCCATCAGCGCCAACGACGAGGGCTCGGGGACGACGGAGGTAAGCGAGAAGAACTCGACGGTCCCGTCAATGCCGTTGGTGGTGCTGGGGTTTGAGATCGCGAGGCCGACGGAGGTGAAGTTGGCTTCGGATGA
Organism: Phycisphaeraceae bacterium; assembly: GCA_041736655.1. GTDB lineage: Bacteria > Planctomycetota > Phycisphaerae > Phycisphaerales > Phycisphaeraceae > JAHQVV01. Next base: position 1,212 of record JBGSTE010000138.1, read on the forward strand.
GCCGGGCACCAGCGTGCTTGCACGGACCTCGGAGTAGGAGGCGTCGGCCGGTCGTTTGGCGTACCAGGTCGCGGTCCAGTTGCCCGAGCCGCCGGTGGTGTCCAGGACGATTCGCATGTCGATGCTGCCGGCCGCGTCAGCGGCCAGGGCGGTCCAGTTCGCGGGGCTGGTCTGGCTGCCATTGGCGGTCGGTGCCAGAGCACCCGAGCCAAGCTGGGCGACGTTGAGGGTCGGTGCGGGCGTAGGGCCCGGCGGGTTCTGGCCACGGAAAAGCATCCACGCGGTGCCGACGACTGTGCTGGTGATAAACCGGGTGTTGGCAGAGTTGACGGTCGACTGTCCGTTGGCAAAGCCAAGTCCAAACCAGTCGGTATCGCCGACGATGCCGGAGATCGAGGCGTCGAGGGTATAGACCAGGCCGTTGGCCGGGGTGAAGGCGAGCGTCATGCTCGAGCCGTTGATTGCCGGCGCTACGGTGCCGGTGGTGCTGTCGATCGAGCCGTCGGCGTTCCACATGGTGTGGGCAACCCAGTTGTTGGCGCCGATATCCGGGGCCAGGCCGTGGATGTTGCCGGTGCCGCCGTTAAAGTCATCCTGATAGATGATGGTGGCGGCGGTGGCCGAGCCGGTGGTGAGCGCAACCGCCATCGCGGCTGCAAAGAGTTGAGTCACGGTCCTTTTCATCGATAGCCTCCTGTAGTGTGAACAAGTCCGAGCAAGTGATTCAGGCCGACACTGGCCTGAGAAGTTGGGTTGTGTCGTTTGCGGTTTCATGGGCGATCCAGGCGTGGTTGTTCTTCCTGCTCAGCCGCAGCCTGAACCAGGATGCGGACCTGGTCGATGGCATCGCTGCCGTAGAGTGTCAGCGTCAGCGTCCTGCGGTCTTCGCTGAGGCGCAGGGCATCGCGCGTCTGACTTTCAATGCCGGAATACTCCAGGCCGCTGCTGTCCTTCTCGCCTGCTGCAAGCGGGACCATGCTCTGGAACACGGTGCCCGCCGGGGCAAAACGCTCGTGCGATCCCGCCAGGTGTTGGCTTGCCGCGATGACCCCGAGGATCGGCCGGTCAAACCGGATGGTCGCCTGCATGCGGGTCGTGTCTCGCCCCGGCACATCCATGTGCACGAGGTAACTATCCACCACTGCACCTGCAGGCAACGTTGCAGAGATCACGGTGAAGTCGTCATACACCCCCGGCTCGGTCAGCGTGACGGTCAAGTCTTCCGCAAGCGTGACCGCAGACTCTTCCGCAAAAAGCTGGATCACGTCGGCGTCGCATCGATCCAGTCGCAGGTCCGTCGGCATCGCCTGTTCGTAGCGGACCTGACCTTGGACCACCGGCGGCCGAGCCACCGCGTCCCAGCCGATAACGAAACGATCCTCAATCCCCTGCACACGCACAACCTGCCCGGCACTTTCATCCATGACCGCCGACTGACCGGCCAAGGGGCTCGTGGCCGGCGACTGCTCGTCACCAATAATGACATGCGCAAAGACCTCGCCCTGGATCACACGCGCCCGTGTCTGCCCGTCATGCACCACGCCAAAGCGCGTGCCGACATCGACCAGCCGGACGCTGGGCGTCTGCACGATAAAGCCCCGGCTGGACGGGGTGTCGCAGATGCCCACCAGCTTGCCCTGCACCAGGTGCAGCGCGTTGTCGTCGTCCGTCAGCTCCACCGTGCATGGCCCCTGGAGAATCGCACGGGCCCCGCGCCGGGTCGTCACTTCCGCAAAGCCCTCGGTCAGCGACAGCCGCTGGCCTCGATAGAGCGCATCGCCCACGCGCCGCAGCGCTTGCTCCGCAGGCTCCTCCCAACGCGCGTCGTTCAGGGCGGTGAGATACGCGACCGGCTGCTGATTAGGCTCAACGGCTTGAGGGGCGAGCACCAGCCCGTTGTTGCTTGGGGATTGCTTAAACGGCAGCGCGATCATGAACGTCAGCAGGACCAGCGCCGCGATCGCACCAGCCGCCGCCGACCAGCGCACCAGAGCAAGCACGGGAGATCGGCCCTTCACCGCAGATCGGCCAAGCTCGAAGCGGGCAAAAGGCCGAACAGACGAAACCTCTTCGCTCGGCAGCAGGCTCTCAAGGATCGCCAGGTACTCGCCATAGCTCGACTCGCCGATGCGGTCGGCAAAGCGCTGCTGCTCGTGGAACAGCACGCGCATCGTGCCCGCCTGACGGACAAAATCAAACAAGGCCTGCGCCGCCTGCGGATCTTTAAGGAGCCAATCTTCAAACTCGACAAACTCCGCGTCCGCAAGCTCGCCGAGCATGTAGCGATCGGCCAGCGCGACGAAGGCTTCAAATTGTTCTCGGCTCATCGGGCTCATGGCGTACCTCGCTTGATCGCAAGCCGAAGCTTGATGCAATCGCGCAGCGCACCGTGGCACGGGTCAGCGTCTTGTAGACCGTGTGGATCTGCTTGCCGGTCTGCTCGGCGATCGCGGTGGGCTTGAGGTTCTGGCCGTAACGCAGCTCCAGGACCCGGCGGATCTCACCCTGCATCTGGTTGATGCATTCACGCAAGGCCGAGAGCTTCTCCGACTCGCCCTTGTCGCTCAACTGCGAGCGCATGCGCTCGAGCACCTTGAGCACTTCGACACCGAGCATCTGATTGGCCTTGCGGTTCCTGCGCGAGACCTCCAGCCCGCGAAGCCGAATCGCGGCGTAAAGCCAGCCGACCAGATGCTCGGTGTCGTTAATCTCCTCGCGCTTGCGGATTGCCAGGACCGAGACGTCCTGAAACACGTCCTCCGCCGTATCGGGGTTGCCGACAACCAGCCACGCGTAGCCGATCAACTCGGCCCGCAGCTGCATCAGCACTTTCACCACGATGTCGCTTTCCAAGGGCATGAAATCACTCCAGAGATGAACTGGTTGTCAGGACCCGATCAGGACACGATTTATGCGATAAAGCGTGTTTTTACCGCTATCTAGGTAGGTCTTTATCAGTCGCGGGAAAGGGCCTAACCCGAAGTTGGAATCTTTTTTCAAATTCGGAAACATCTGCAGGCCCGGCCATAACCTCCATCCGGAATCTGGCCCGCAAAAAGTTAAAAAAAGTATTTTGCCTCCGGGTTGAATCCATTATAATAAATCAGGCGAATCGTTCAGCGTTGGAATTTGTCACCCCCCACCCTCACCGGAGACACCCGATGCAACGTTCGCGACTGATCCAGACCCTTACCGTCCTTGGCCTGATGGCTACTACCCCTGTTTTTGCAGGCAATAGCACCTGCAAGAGCAAGCCTTGCCCATCGCAGTCCCAGACCCAGACCGTCGCCGCCGAGATGGACATCGTCGATACGGCCGTCGCCGCCGGATCGTTCAAAACGCTCGCCGCAGCCCTTGGCGCAGCCGATCTCGTTGACGCCCTCAAGGGCAAGGGCCCCTTCACGGTGTTCGCGCCCACCGACGAGGCCTTCGCCGCCCTGCCTGCTGGCACCGTCGAAACCCTGCTTAAGCCGGAGAACAAGGCCCTGCTGACCGCGATCCTCACCTACCACGTCGTGCCAGGCAGCCTCAAGGCCGAGAAAGTCCTCAAAGCGGACAAGCTCGTCACCCTCAACGGCCAGAAGCTGGACCTGACCACCAGCGACAAGGGTGCGATGGTCGACGGCGCCAAGATCGTCAAGACCGACATCGCCGCCAGCAACGACGTAATCCACGTCATCGACAAGGTGATCCTGCCGAGCACCAAGGACATCATCGACACCGCCGTCGAGGCCGGCTCGTTCAAGACCCTTGCCGCCGCCCTCTCGGCCGCTTCGCTGGTTGAAACGCTCCAGGGCGACGGCCCCTTCACGGTGTTCGCGCCGACCGACGAAGCCTTCGCCGCCCTTCCGGCCGGTACGGTCGAGTCGCTGCTCAAGCCCGAGAACAAGGCCAAGCTCGCGGCCGTGCTGACCTACCACGTCGTGCCCGGTCGCATCTACGCCACCGACGCGATCTCGGCCGGCAAAGCCAAGACCGTGCAGGGCTCGAGCGTGACCATCACCGCCAAGGACGGCAAGGTCATGATCGATAACGCGACCGTCATCACAGCAGACATCGACTCCACCAACGGCGTGATCCACGTGATCGACCAGGTCATCCTGCCCAAGAACTGACATCAACCCCCTTTGTGCCTGGCCGAATGACATCCTCATCGGTCAGGCCTTTCCGCTTTGCCGGGCGTGTGCGCAGGACCCCCCCACCTCGCACATGCTCGGTTTTTTTGTGCCTTGTTGAATCCAGCTTGTCGCTGTACGCGAACATCCGACGGAGCCTAAGATGACCGCGTTCATCACCCGGACCAGACCGCTGGACAGACCCCCGTTATGGGTCGCCCGCCAGCGCTCGACAAGACTTATGACCCAGACGCCGAGTATCAACCTGCTGACCCAGGTCGCCGCCGGCCAGAGCCACGCGGTAACGGCCGTGATCGACACCTATGGCCCACTGGTGTGGTCCTTGGCGCGTCGCTACTTCGGCCGAACCCCCGAGGCAGAAGACGCGGTGCAGGACTCATTCATCGCGCTCTGGCAGTCGGCCGACCGCTTTGACCCGGACACCGCCAGCGAGAAGACCTTTGTCGCCATGATCGCCCGTCGGCGGATGATCGACCGCCTGCGACGTAAGGGCCGACGGATTGCCGCCCAGCCGCTGGACGCTTCGCCCGAGCCGGCGTCGGCCAAGAGCGATACGCTCGCCAATCAGGAACAGGCGCGGATCGTGTTGAAGGTGATTGATGAACTGGACCCGCCGCAGCCGGAGGTGATCCGCCGATCGCTGATGGACGGCCTGACGCACGCGGAGATCGCCGAGGCGATGGAGCTTCCGCTGGGCACGGTCAAGACCCACATCCGACGTGGCCTGATGAAAGTACGACAGGCCCTGGGCATCCGCGGAGAAAGCGTGGTGCAGGCATGAACAGCACCTATACCCCCAACCCGAGCCGTATCGACCAGTTGATGGTCGACGCCGCCACGCAAGGCCTGTCACCGCAGGACGCAGCGACCCTGCGCGACGCGATCGATCGTGACCCGGCCCTGAGCCTTGAGGCAGAGGCCTACGAACTGGCGGCCACAGCCATCGAGCTGGCGCTTTTCCCGGTCGTACTCGACGAATCGCCGCCCGCAACGCTGCGCGACAAGTTGATGCAGTCGGCGACGCAGCATCAGCGCATGGCCGACACCGCAGGCCCGCTGCGATTGACCGGCTCGGCCGCTGATCGCCCCACCAAGGCGAAGTTCTCCTGGACCGACGGCCGCTTCTTCGGCTGGTACGCCGCGGCGGCCGCGCTGATCGCGTTGGGCCTGGTGCTCTATCAGCCGCAGGCATCCAATCAAACGCCGACGTACGAACAACTCGCCGCCCTGCCCAGCACGGTCAAGGCGGACTGGGGCTTTAACAGCGACGCTGGCGACAAGCGCTTTGCCAACGCCAAGGGTCAAGTGATCTGGAACAGCACTCAGCAGACCGGCTACATGAAGCTCGCGGGCCTTCCGATCAACGACCCGACGGTCGAGCAGTATCAACTGTGGATCGTCGACCCCGCGCGCGATGCCGAGCCGATCGACGGCGGGGTCTTTAACATCACCGCGCAGGGCGAAGTCATCATCCCCATCGACGCGAAGCTGCGGTCCGACAGCCCGGCCGTGTTCGCCATCACCATCGAAAAGCCCGGCGGCGTAGTCGTCTCGCAAGGCCCGCTACAGGTGGTCGCGGCGGTGCCGAGCGCGGGATAGGTAAGAATTTGATGAATAGCCGCGACGCTACGCGTCGCAGGCAGAAGTTGACAAACGTGTCATGATTCGCCTGCGGCGCATAGCGTCGCGGCTATTGCGTTCTGCATCACGACGCGACCAGCCCGCTTCAGCGGGCTGGCCATGTCATCTGTCTGAAATCAAGAGAAAGAATTTACTGCGGAATCCGATTCAGCGTGTACCACACTTCGCCGGACCAGATGGCCTTGCCCTGCGCGGAGACCGGGTCGGTCTGGATGTGCACGACGTAGCCCACTTTGCGATCTGGGATCGTCAGTTCGACCGACTTGCCATCGGCTGACGCCACCGCTTTGGTGACGGTCAGGTCGTGCGGGTCGATCTTCGGGCCGCCGTAGTTGCCGGTAGCGATATAGGTCCACTGCTTGACCGCAAAAGTCGCGGGGTTTTGCAGCGTTTCCTTGGCGATGGGCTGCGTGAAGGAGAGCACGAAGCCGTCCTTCGTTGCGGTCATGTGGTCGATCTCAAAGACATCTTCGCCGGTGGGCGTGAGGCGTTCGAGGCCCTGATAGGTTGGCTGCTTGGTGACGGGGTTGACCCAGTACCACGTCGACGCGTGTCGGCCGCCGATGCCACCGGCATAGAGCGCGCCATCAGGCCCAAAGAAGATGCGGTTGGGACCGGCCTCAAGGCCCTGCGTGAAGCGCATCGCGCAGCCCTGCCACACCCCGCTGACTTCTTCGAGGTAGACGCGGTTGATCCCGCCGTAGCGCATGTCCGCCACCGCCATCTGCCCGTCAAACCGGTGCCCATCCGGGAACAGCAGCAGCTCCGTCGGCGAGTTGCCGATCTCGTCCTGCGGCAACTGGATCGCTGGCTGGGTCGCGAGTGTTGCGTCTTGTTTCTCCGGCTGGAAAGGCGTGGGGTACGCGTTGGGCGGGTTGTTGCGGACGTAGTAGCCGTAGAAGTGGCCCTTCTGCACGTGGTTGATCTCGTTGGCCGGGGTCCAGCCGCCCTGGTTGTCGATGACGAAGCATGCGCCTGATTTATTCAGGCCCAGCCCGTTGGGCGTGCGGTGGCCGCCGGTGAGGACTTCGACGTTTTCGCCCGCGGGTTTACTGAGGTCGATGAGCCAGACCGAGCCGTGGTTCGGCGGGTTCTGGTTCTTGCCAAGGCCGGCTCCGCGCGACATGTAAAAGAAGCCCGGGTGCTCGGCCGTCGGCCCGGCAAACCACGGCAAACCCGCAGAAATCTGGTGAAAGTCGTTGGTGTCCCAGCCGCTGGCGACAACCGACTTGTCCCACTGCTGCGATGCCGAGTTGTAAACAAACTTGCTCAGCTCGCTTCGCTGGCTGACGTAGATCGCGTCCTTGATCACACGCAGGCCCGAGGGCTCGAACAAATCTTCTGCGATTTTTTCGCCCTTGATCTCATCAATCTTGTCGCTGGTGGGGTTACTGATCAGCCAGAGTTCGCCGTTGGGTGCTTCGGTCGGTGACGGGGCCTTGAGCGTGGTGGCGTCAAAGCGTGCGACGACCAGTCGGCCGTCGGAGAGCATGCCGATGCCACCGACGGGCATCTCCATCTGTTCGCCGTTGGCGAGCTTGGGCCGAATGTTGGTCACGCGGTAGCCGGGGTGCACGCCGGTGAGTTTCTTACCCAGGCCCGGCCGGGCATTACCCGAGAGCAACTCCTTCTTGCCCGATTGTGTCGGGCGGAAGTAGAACGCCGGGGCGCGCAGCAGATCGGTTTGAATCGCATAAGGAACAATGGTGTTGACATCCGCTTCCAGCCACTTGAGCGTGATCGCCTGTTCCGCCGGCTTGGTCACACGCTGAATCAGACGGATCGGGTGCCAGCCCGCGCTCAACTGCATGGGCTTCTCGCCAACCTGCTGTTCGCCAACGGACAACTGATACGCCGACGCGGTATCGCAAACAAAGACGTGCTTGCCCGTGCTGCGGACGTTCACCCAGCCCGTCCACTCCGCGATGTACTGGTTGTCGATCTTCTCGTCTTTCTTGTCCGTGATCGCCTGGTCGTCTTGAAACACATCGCCCTGCTTGACCGCGATCGACTTCACCGTCAGGTCGACGTTGGGCGACTGGCTGGGGTCCAGCGGCAGGGACGTATCAAAATCTTCGCCGATCCAGTAGATCCGCAGCCGCAGGCCCTCTTCGATGTCCAGCCCGCCGGTGTCCGGCTTGTCCTTGAGTTCGCCGAGCACGCTGGCACTCATGATCAGGCAGCCAAGCAGGCTCAGCACGGCAAAGATCGATCGTCGCATATCAACTCTCCAGACAGGTGGGCACGTCGCGGGGTGTGCAGTCCTTGAAAGATCGCCTGCACGGATCATTAATTACAACCGAGATGACTGGCCACCGCAATCACCGCACGCAAGGGCGAGGCTCCTGCCGAGCCGCGCAGGATCAAAAACCCCCGATCAACTCAATCAAGCCCTCAGCTTGCCCGCTTTGGGGCACGCTGAGGGGTCGCGCAAGCATGAATGCGAAAACTCATCGATCACGCGCGGCTCGGCAGGAGCTTGGCCCTCCCGGACCCTCAACCAAACAAGCCCTGCTGGCCCACCGGTTCGATGCAACGCTCGCCCTCGTTGCCCGCCTTGTTCACGTACGTGCTCACCGGCCAGGCCAGCATCATTTCCGCTGGAAATGGCCGCAGCAAACCAGCCGCGACATGAGCGTCCTGCTGGCCCACATCCAGCCACGCATCGTAACGTTCCGGGGGCAAAATCACCGGCATGCGGTCGTGCAGGTTCGCCATCATCTCGTTGGGAGCGCACGTCAAAATCGCGCACGTCTCCAACTCATTGCCCGCCGGGTCCTGCCACAGCTCCCACAAGCCCGCCAAGCCAAACACGTCCGCGCCCTGCACCGTGATGTGGTGCGGCTGCTTGTGCTTGGCGTCGATCTGCTTCCACTCATAAAAACCCGACACCGGCACGATGCAGCGTCGATACTTCATCGCCCCCCGGAAGCCGGGCTTTTCAGCGGCCGTCTCCGAGCGTGCGTTGATCATCCGAAAGCCGATCTTCGGGTCATCGGCCCAGCCGGGCACCAAGCCCCAGCGCACGTGCTCGATCCGCCGGCCGGTGGGCGTGTCCCGCACGATCAGCACCGGGCTGCCGGGCGCAATGTTGTAGCGCGGCACGAGCAACTCCGCGCCCTCGACATGCAGGGCATGAAAAAGCTCGGCCAACCGCCCCGCCTCGGTCTTGAGTTGGTACCGGCCGCACATGCAGAAAAGGATACAAAAATAGCCGGAGACCTACGGGCTCCGGACGCGAGAACAGAACGGACACAATCAAACGTTTGCTGCTTGCGTGTCCGGAGCCCGTAGGTCTCCGGCTATTGTGGGTCGCAGCAAGTTCAAGTCAGCTCGCGAACGCTTAAGCCCGCGACTGGTACTCGCCGGCCTCGGTGCTGACGCGGATGCGGTCGCCGATGTTGATGAACTCGGGAACCTTGACGACCAGCCCGGTCTCCGTCTTGGCTTCCTTCATCACGCTCGTGGCGGTGGCGTTCTTGATGCCCGGCGGGGCGTCGACGACCTCCAGCTCAACGACTGCCGGCAACTCGATGCTCAGCACCTTCTCGCCGTGGTGCAGGCCGATGACCCGCTCGTTGGGCTTGCAGTAGTACAGCGCGTCGCCGAGCACGTCGGCCGGGAGCACCGTCTGCTCGAAGGTCTCGCAGTCCATGAAGATCGCGCCGGTGGAATCGGTAAAGAGGTACTCCAGCTCCCGGCGGTCGAGCGTGACGCCATCGACATCGTCGGTCGAGCGGAAGCGTTTTTCCTGCACGCTGCCGGTCTTCATGGACTTGACCTTGGCCTGAACAAACGCCCCGCCCTTGCCGGGCTTGACGTGTTCGGTCTTGATGACGATCCAGATCTGACCATCCA
>JBGSTE010000166.1:0-3630 GCA_041736655.1 Phycisphaeraceae bacterium
GGTCGACGCGGGCCGGGTGCGTGGCGTGTACCTCGAAGACGGCGCGGTGGTGAGCGACGGCTCGACGACGGTCCGGGCCCCGCGCGCGTTTTACGACCTGAAGACCGACCGCGCGATCCTGCTGGATTCGGTGGTGTACCAGTACGACATGCGTTACCGCGTGCCGCTGTACATGCGGGCCGCGGTGATCCGTCAGACCTCGGCCGATACCTTCACCGCCGACGACGCGACCTTCACCACCAGCGAGTTCGCCAAGCCGCACCTGTCGATCGGCGCCAGCAAGATCACGCTCCAGCAGTCGCAGCTCGGCGACGGCACGACCGAACGCTGGGTCGAGGCAGAGGATTTGACCATCCGCTCGGGCGACACGCCTCTGTTCTACTGGCCCAGCGCGACCGCGCAGGCCGGTTCGATCCCGATCCGGCGGATCAAGCTGGGCATCGAGGGCGAGAACGGCGCACAGGTGCAGACGACCTGGGACGTCTTCGCGCTCGCCGGGCTGCGCAGGCCCACGGGCGTAGACCTCTTAGGCCAGGTCGACTACCGCGGCGAGCACGGCCTGGGGCTGGGCGTTGATCTCGAGTACGACCGCGACGTCTCGCGCGGCGACCTGCGCGGCTACTTCCTGCCCAGCGACTCGGGCAACGACGAGATCGGCAAACGCACGAGCGTGGGCTTCGATGAAGAAACCCGCGGCTTCTTCCGCGGCCGACACCGCCAGGAACTGCCCGCCGGCTGGGAGCTCTGGCTCGATGCCAACTACGTCTCGGACCCGACCTTCCTCGAAGAGTTTTTCCAGAACGAGGCCTACGCCCAGCGCGAGTACGAAACCAGCGCCTACTTCAAAAAGACGCAGGACGACTGGGCACTGAGCGCGCTCATCAAGGGCGAGTTCAACGACTTCACGCCGCAGCTCGCGCCGCTCTTAACGCCCGGCTACACCGTCGACAAGCTGCCCGAGTTCGAGTACCGACACACGACCAGCATCCTCGACGACCGCGCGACGCTCTATCACGAATCACGCGTCGGCCGGATGCAGGCGATCTTCGGCACTGATACCCCCGGCGATCGCGGGTTCACCGCTGCCCAGTCCGCCGCGGCCTTTGGCATCACGCCCAACACCAGCTTCGACGCCGCCGCCATCGCCGCCGGCTTCCCACGCGCTTCGGTCACGCGACTGGACAGCCGAAGCGAGATCACCGCGCCGCTGCGTGCGGGCACGATGGATGTCACGCCCTTTGCCGTCGGCCGGGTCACCGCGTACGACGATGACTTTGCGGCCTTTAACGGCGGCAACAACGACCAGGCGCGCCTGTGGGGCGGCCTTGGCGTCAAGACCTCGACGCAGTACAGCAAGGTCGAAAACGACTACAACTCGCAGCTTCTAGATGTGCAGGGCATCCGCCACATCATCGAGCCGGGCGTGAGCCTCGCGTTCTACGACGGCACAATGAACGCGACGGACCTGCCGATCTACGACCCCGAGGTCGAGCGGCTGACCGAGGGCGGCGTCGCCCGCTTTGGCGTGCTGAACACGTGGCAGACACGGCGCGGCGACCCGGGCCGAACACGCAGCGTCGACTGGATCACCCTCCGCACCGATGTCGTCCTCACCAGCGAGGACGCGCCCAACCCGCAGGCGCTGAGCCGGTACTACGACTACCGCCCCGAGTACACGCTGGGCAACGACCACTTCTATACCGAGCTGATGTGGGCCGTGACCGAAGCCACCGCGATCACCGGCGAACTGACGCACAACTTCGATGAGGGCAGCGTCGTGCAGTGGCGCACGGGCATCGAGAACAAGCACTCGGACAGCCTGTCGACCTTCATCAACTACCGCGAGATCGATGTGCTGGATGCACGGCTATTGAGCTACGGCGCCGCGCTGCAACTGACCACCAAGTACCGCATGGGTATTTATCAGGTGCTGGACTTTGGCGACGGCAACTCCCGCAGCATCAGCTTCACCCTCGACCGCCGAATCCCCCGCGCGAGCCTGGGCCTGGTCCTGGGCTACGACGAGATCGACGGCGAAGCGACCATCGCCATCGTCATCACCCCCGAAGGCGAAAACGGCCTGAACAACGCGGGCTTCTTCGGCGGAAGGTGATTCAAAGCGAATCAACGTCAACACACCCGCTTAGCCGTCGCCTGCAAGGCGACGCGTGGGGTTATGCGTGGCGTGATGCTTGGCGTTGATCGTCATGGATTGTGACAATCCCGCGCCGCCTTGCAGGCGACGGCTAACGCCCGAACATCTAGGGGTGTAATAAATGGAATTCCGCATCGTCTTTCGCCCCTGCTTCACAAACGGAACTGACCATGCTCATACGACGCAAAGTCCAACAACTGTTCCTGGCGATGATCATCCTCACGACGATGGCGTGCGCCTGCGGGCAAGTGAACCGCGAGCATGACGCGGGGATCACGCCGACGCCAGATACGGCCGCGCCTGACGCAGCGCAGACCAAGACTGATCGCTCCGTCGACACACCGCCGACCTTGACCGATCATGTCATGGGGTACGAACGCCGCAAAATCCCCATCGAGTTGGTGCTGATCCCCGGCGATCCGACCAAAGGCATCAAGCCGTTCTACATCGGCAAGACCGAAGTCACGCGCGATATGTTCCTGCGTTGGTCCTATGGCGATGACTTAGTTGATCGCAGCAGTCAACACTATGCTCAACTCATTGGAAAGGACCTGCGACCAACACCGATGTTTGAAGAATTTTACGCGCTGCACATCGGGCGGTCTGAAGATAACTGGCTGAGCTATCCGGCGCTGGGCATGTCCTGGCGGACCGCGCAGTCTTACTGTCTTTGGCTGAGCGAACAGACGGGCCGCACCTACCGCCTGCCGACCGATGCCGAGTGGATGCACGTCTTGCGTTTAAGCGGTGGCGTGCCTGCGGAGCGCGAAACTCTTTTATCGCGTGCGGTACTCAAAGACAATGCACCACTTGATATCTATATTGCTGAGATCGCTCGCCCCGTCGCATCCGGTAAACCCGACAAGCTCGGCCTGTACGACCTCTTGGGCAACGCCGCTGAATGGGTCCAGCCGCAAGACGACAAACGCTGGGTACGCGGCGGGCACTTCATGCTCAAGGCCGACGAACTGACGGAAGACTGGCACGCTGTCGAAAATCAAGAGGTATGGAATGCGACATACCCACAGATTCCCGTGAGCCGGTACTGGTATATCGATTTTTATGTCACGGGGATTCGCCTGGTTTGCGAGATTGATGCGCCCAAGCAATAAAGCCATGATGTGCTTGTTCACTTCAGATGCGAAACGGAATCGGTCATGAAGATCATTTTAAACCATCTCCTGTACGTACTCCTGCTCGCGGGTTGCCACGCCAAACCCGCCGAGTCGTTCACCGACCACGTGACCTACCCAAACCAACAGGTCGCGTTTGAGATGGTGCTGATCCCGGGATCGCTTGACGCAACGATCAAGCCATTCTACATCGGTCGTACAGAGGTGACGTGGGATATGTTCCGCGGCTGGTCTTACGGCGCTGACCTGCTCACGCAGGACGAGGTTGCCAACGAGCTCAATCAAGGGCTTCGTCCATCAGCGCTCTATGCCGATCGGCCCAACGCACGCATGGGATTCGAC
>JBGSTE010000193.1:0-12706 GCA_041736655.1 Phycisphaeraceae bacterium
ACGAGCCGCGAGTTGGAGAAGAATTCGCGGCTCGGCAGGAGCCGCGCCCTCCCGTCAATCATCAATCTCTGATTTCTCGCCCGGCGACTCAAACAAAAACCCCCACCTTGCGATGGGGGCTTGTGTTTGTTTCGGTTTTACGCGCAGCGCTTATTCATCGTCGGCGATGAACTTCTCGTGGCCGATGCCCTTGATCTCGTTGGCGGCGGTGAGCAGTTCGTTGAGCTTCTCCTGGTTGCCTTCGAGCGCGGCGTTCTCGGCCTGGGCCAGCGTGATGATCAGGTTGTTCATCACCATGCGGTAAGACTTCTTCAGGTCGTCGGTCGATGCGGTCTCGGGCAGGTGCTTCTTCGCGTCACATGCGGCGGCGACCATCGTCGCGAGCTTGTCAGCGGTGTCGGCGTTCTTGGATGCGTCCTTGGACTGGCGACGAACATCGCGGAAGGTCTTGCCCAGCACTTCCATCGCTTCGTGCAGCACGTCTTCGCCCTCTGCGGCGACTGCGGTCTGCCGGGCCGGCGTCAGGATGAAGGCCGCGGCGGCAAGCAGGGCAAGAGCAAACAGAACAAAGGGCGAACGCTTCATGGGGTGATCTCCGGGTCGGTGGGTGGGTGGGGAACAACGCGAGGATGATAACGACGGCCGGGCTGGCTGGCACTTACAACGTCCCGGTCTGTCCCCAGCGTTTCACGTGCCCGCGTGATGATCTTGTCCCACTGCACGGCCGGGCCGGGGTCGGTCTTGTCGGTCGTCAGGTGGTAGTGCCCGATCAGCCCGCGGTGGTCGGCCAGCTCCTGGGGCGTCAGGACGCGGGTGAGCACCTGGCCGGCGTCGTCGCGGGGGTAGTCCAGCGGGAGTTTGGGGAAGATGCGTGAGAGCGCCGCCGACAACTTCGCCAGGGCCTCGTACTGCTGGGGCGTGAGGTCGACCATCGCCAGTTCCCGGCCGTGGATGGAACCCGTGACCAGGCCCGGGCGATCGGCAAAGCCCACAAAGCCCGGCGATCGCAGGGCCGCGAGTTCCTTGGCCGGCAGGATCAGCCGCGTCTGGCCGGGCGTGTGCTCGTACCACTTGTCGAGTGTCTGGGCCGCAACGGCCGGCGGGTAGGCGCCGATGTTGGCGATCTCGATGCCGACGGACCGGTCGTTGGCGATGCCCGCGTGCCAGGCGCGTTCTTTGAGGTCCAGCGACTGGTAGATCGTGCCATCGACAGCGACCATGAAGTGCACGCTCAGGCAGCGGTGGTCGTGCAGAATCTCAAAGCACCGCCGGCTGGTGCCGCACACGTCGTAGTGCAACACGAACAGGTCGATGCGCTGTTGCAGTTCGTCGAGCGTCCACTGGCCGTGGCGGTGCTGGTGGAACTCTTCGTCGGTCATCGATCGTTCAAAGCGTGTGCCGTAGCGGTTGGGCGTTTGGATGTTGTCCTTGATGGAGTCCCAGTCGTGCTGGCCGCGCGGGGCAAAGCGTTTTTCGACGCGGTAGGCGTCGTAGCCGCCTTCGTCGATCCAGAGGACGACGGGTGTGCCGGTGTGGAAGAATTGGCCGGCGACGACGATCTCATCACCGACGCGTGGCGTGGCCGGCGTGCCGGGTCGCGTCGTGCAGCCGAGCGTGAAAAGAAGTATCAGCAAGGAACCGAGCAGCATTGCTTGTGAGGCGGGATGCACAGCCGTTGTACGTATAAGTTTCATATAACTGATTGTAGAAACTCTCAAACCCGCGGTCATCGAGCGTGGGCCTGGCGGAGTGGATTGCTTGCGTCGTGTGGTTACTTGCCGGGCGTGATAAACAGGTGGTTGCTCGCGGCCTTGGACCACTCCTGTTTTTCCTGGCGGAAGAGCTTGCCGGGGTCGACGACCAGGCCGACGTCGGGGTCATCGAGCTGGCCCATGTGTCGGATCCGGCAGCGGGGTAGCGAGGGTCGGTCGGCGTCGCCGCCCCACTTGACGCCGTCGGTGGTGTACATCTCCCCGCTCTGGGGGTCTTTGAAGAGGCTGCTCAGGCGGTCAAACTGCACGGTCGCGCCGGTGGTCGGGCTCACGAGCAGGATGGCCACGAGCATGTTGTGCTCGGACTTGAGCGCGACCTTGTGGCTGTTGGCGAAGTCCATGTACAGGCCCGGCTCCTGCCACCTGCTGGCCGGGCCGATCTCAAAGGGTTTGGCGTCGGTCTCCGAGAGCGTGTGCTTGGCGCGGTCCTGCGGCGTACCCCAGACATCCGACAGATCGCCGCAGCCGGTCAGGGCCGACACAGCGAGCAAAAGCGTCAGGGCGTTCCAATGGCGCAGCACATGATCTTTATCGGCTCTTGAATCCCCGGAACTCAACTGGTTTGCACAAACGCGTCAGAAGATCACCCCGTCAATAGCCGCCGGCCTACGGACGCCGGACAAGCTAGGTCCCCGGCTGTTTTGCAAGGGGTCGAATGATCGTCAATGATGGCCTGGGCCCGGGCGTCAGAGCGCTTGACCCCCGCGTGTTACGCGGCGGCTACGGATACAAAAAAACCGGCGCGTTGCTGCGCCGGTTTTATTGCTGTGTTTGACTGCTCTTGCATCAGCCCGGGGCTTGGAAGATGCCCTTGGCTTCTTCGATGGCCTGGGGCAGGTCGGCGGCGACTTCGTTGATGCTCGTTTCGGTGAGGTTCAGTTCTTTGAGAAGCGCTGGATCGATTTCGATACTCGTCGTGCCGGCGGTGAAGCCGATATCAAGGCGCTTGGTCAATACGTCGGCGACGTGCACCAGGCCCGTGAGTGTTCTCTGGCCGGGCGCGAGTTCGAGTGGTCGGTGGTGGAAGCCCGTGACGTACTGGAAGGACTGGGGGAACTTCCAGAGTTTGCACAGGCCCTGGCCGAACTGTTCGTGGTTGGCGCCGAGGACTTGGGTCTCAGCCTGCAGGAGCGTGAGCTGGGGGTTTTGTTCGAGTTTCTGGAGGACTTCGACGAATTGCGATCGCCGGGCCTGGATCTCGACCATCAGGCCGATGTCGTGGATCAGGCCCGAGAGGAAGGCTTCATCGGGCAGGCCCAGGCCGACCTTCTTGGCGAGGAGGCGCGTCGCGCAGGCGCTGGCGATGGCGTTGGACCAGAGGTCGCGGGCGTCGAAGTTCGCGGCGATTTTCCCGCCGCGGAAGAGCTTGGCCAAAGATGCGGCGATGGCGATATTTTTGACGGCGTTCAGTCCGAGCAGGACGATGGCGCGGTTGATCGAGCCGATCTGTCCCGGCAGGCCGTAGAACGCGGAGTTCACGACCTTGAGGATGCGGGCGCCCAGGGCCGGGTCATTGCTGATGACGTTGTTGAGGTCCTGCGCGGTCGAGTCGGGGTCTTCGACGAGCTTGATGATCTTCATCGTCACCTCGGGCAAGGTGGCGATGTGGCTGATCTCCTGGATCGCCGACTGGACGATGGACTCGGTCTCGGCCGAGGTGGCGAAGGACGGGGCAATATCAGACATCGGAGCTCTCCCTGGGCGTCGGTATGGACGCTAAGGGGAGCATCGACACAGGCGGTGGCGGACTTGAGGGGTTGTGAGGATTGAGGGGGAGGATTGAGGGTGAGGGGTGATGATTCATACCAGCCAAACGCATACTCCAAATCCCACGATCCTCGTCCTCAATCCTCCCCCTGATCCCCCAGCCAGCTCGCGAGTTGTTCGAGCGCTTCGCGGTCGATGTCCGAGAAGTCGTTGAGTTGGTCTGAGTCGATGTCCAGGACAGCGAGGACGCTGCCAGCGTCATCGAAAATTGGCACGACGATCTCGCTCTTGCTGGCGCTGCTGCAGACGATGTGGCCGGGGAAGGCGTCGACATCGGGGACGATGATCGTTTGGGCCCGGGCCCAGGCGGTGCCGCAGACGCCCTTGCCGCGGGCGATGCGGGTGCAGGCGACCGGGCCTTGGAAGGGGCCGAGGACGAGCTGGTCGCCCTTGACGCGGTAAAAGCCCACCCAGTGAAAGCCCAAGGCCTGGTGCAGGGCGGCGGCGACGTTGGCCATCGTGGCGATAGGGTCGCGTTCCGCCTCGATCATCGCGAGAAGCTGGGGCAGCAGTTCTTGGTAGGCCTGCGCGCGGGGCAGGCCGGGGGTCAGGGTGAGCGTATCAGCCATGGGCAAAATCGTAAGGGCAACAGGATCGGGGCGTCGTTTTGAGCACAGGCACTTTATACTGCCGGGGTTGGCCAAGCGCGGCTGACGAACCTAAACGATCCCCTTGAGAAAGTCGAACCATGAAAACCCTGCCCCTGACCGCGATGCTCGCCGCACTGCTGTTGCTGACGCTCACTGGCCCGGCGAAGCTCCGTGCGGCTGAGGATGCCAAGCCGCAAGCGGCGGACGAGGGCTTCGTCTCGCTGATCCCCGCGGAGGGCGACGCGCTCACCGGCTGGAAGGTCGACAACGAGAAAGCCAGCGAAAACTGGAAACTCGTCGACGGCATCATCACCGGCGAAAACCCCAAGAAGAACGGCTCGATCCTCTGGACCGACAACGAGTACACCGACTACGAAATCATCGTCGAGTACCGCACCCCCAGCGAAGACTACGACTCGGGCGTCTTCCTCCGTGGCGAGTCCCACCAGGCCCAGATCGGCATCTCGCGCTCGCTGAAGAAAGACCTCACCGGCGCGCTGTACTGCCCCAAGGACGGCAACGGCAGCTACCCTCAGCAACCCGACGACACGATCAAGAAAGCCCACAAACTCGGCGACTGGAACACCCTCCGCGTCCTGGTCACCGGCAAACGCATCCAGACCTTCCTCAACGACACCCCCATCAACGACTACGAAGGCAAAACCTTCCCCGAAAAAGGCAAGATCGGCCTGCAACTGCACTCGGGCGTCAATATGAAAATGGAGTTCCGGGTGGTGAAGGTTAAGGCGTTGGCGGCGCAGGGTTGAGATAGTGAACAAATGGTGGGGCGGGCTTCCAGCCCGCCAACAGGCCAAAAGCCTGATTCAGATTCTTCTCGTGGCTGCGCCACGACGGCGGGCAAGATGCCCGCCCCACCTTTTCATATTGATTGAGTGTCTTACGCGTCCTTCGCTTCAACCACGCGCTTGCGGTCGTTGTCGTAGAGGTAGACCTTGCCGGCTTCGGGTTCGGCGTGGCCGCATTTTTTGTGTGAGCCGTCGCAGAAGGGCAGGTTCTGGGAGAGGCCGCAGGCGCAGACCCAGACGGACTTTTCCTGGGGCTTGATTTCGATCGGGCCGGTCGCGCTGAGGCGGACGAGTCGGGGCATGAGCTTCTCCAAGGGTTGTAGGGGTGCATCAAATCGTTGCACTTGGGTGAGTCTTCGCACTGAATATAGGCACGGATCGTTGCGTCTTGCGTAAAGACTTGGCGAAATCGTGTGGACCGGCCTTGCAAAGGCGGCTGGTGTTGCTATTTTAACGTGGTCGAGGCGCTGCTGGGCTGTGGCTGTATGCAGAGTTGTTCGGGCGTGTCATAGGTCTTAGCCTGCTGTTGTTGCGGTTGTGGGCGTCGGCGGTGCTTGCTGGCACTGCCGACGGGCTTGTCGTGCCTGATCGGGGCAGGCAGGCGGATCGATCACCAAGGGATGGCTCGACATGCGTGTATTGATGCTCGGCTGGGAGTTCCCGCCATTTATCACCGGCGGGCTGGGCACAGCCTGTTACGGGCTGACCAAGGCCATGTCCGCGCGCGGCACGGTCATCACCTTCATCCTGCCCAAGACCGTCGGCAGCGACTACACCGACCACGTCAGACTCCTGACGCCCCAGTCGCGCTCCGCCGCCCAGGGCGACCGCTCGCCGGCCGCGGTCGCCAGCACGTTCAAACCCGATATCAAGCCCGACAGCATGCCCGCGCCGGTTGAGCCCGCCGCGGCCGAGGCCTTCCGCAACGTTGTCTTCAAGGCGGTGCCCTCGCACATGCAAGTGACCAGCGTCTACCCCAACGCCGGCCTGCAATACACATCGCACAGCCAAACCAACCCGCAAGGCATCGGCTTTATCTACAGCGGGAGCGCGCTTACGCCGGCCCCGAACCAGCCGCAGGGCGGCGACGCTTCGCCAGCTGGGGATGCACCGGCTCAGCACGCCCCGCCGGACATCACGTACCACGGCGACCTGTTCAGCGAGGCCAAGCGCTATGCCGACCTTTGCCTGGATGTGGCCAAGGGTGAGAAGTTTGATGTGATCCATGCCCACGACTGGCTGACGTTCCCGGCGGCGCAGGCGCTGTCGGCGGCAACGGGTAAGCCGTGGGTCGCGCATGTGCACTCGACCGAGTACGACCGTGCGGGCGAAGGCGCGAACCTGGGCATCGTGCAGCACGAGAGCGCGGGCGTTCACGCCGCCAGCCGGGTCATCGCGGTCAGTGAATACACGCGGACAATCCTGCACAACCGCTACGGGCTTGAGCCGGCGCGGTGCGATGTTGTTTACAACGGCGTGGAGCGGCAGGTGAAGAACGGCCTGGAACAAAGCGAGCCGGTCGTGCCCACGGCCGGGATCAAGAAGGGTGAGAAGGTCGTGCTGTTCCTGGGCCGGGTGACGATGCAGAAAGGCCCGGAGTATTTCATCGCCGCGGCCAAGAAGGTGCTCGAGAAGATGGACAACGTGAAGTTCGTCATGGCCGGCTCGGGCGACCAGATCGAGCAGACCATCGAGCTGGCGGCCAAGGCGGGCATCGGCAGCAAGATCACGTTCACGGGTTTCCTGCGCGGTGACGATGTTCGCAAGATTTACGAGATGGCGGACGTGTATGTGATGCCGTCGGTGTCGGAACCGTTCGGCATCGCGCCGCTGGAGGCGATTGCGCACAAGGTGCCGGTGATCATTTCCAAGACCTCGGGCGTGAGCGAGGTGCTCGAGCACGCGTTGAAGGTGGACTTCTGGGACACGCACGACATTGCCAACAAGATCATCGCGGTGTTGCGACACCCGCCGTTGAGTAAGACGCTGCGCGAGCACGCGGACATGCAGGTGCGGACGCTGACGTGGGACGGCGCGGCGGCCAAGTGCGAAGCGGTGTACGCGGGGTTGACGGGTACCGCGGCGACAGCGGTGACGGCGTAACACGCAGAGCGAGCGGATGAAAATAGCCGGCGGCCTACGGACGCCGGACGCGTAGACAACAGCTGCTACGGGCCCCGGACGCGAAATCAGGCGACTTGTTCGCTTGACAGCTTCCCGTTCTCTCGTCCGGCGTCCGTAGGCCGCCGGCTATTGCCACTGCATAGACAGATCACTGCGTCAAGCGATTATCATGCTCACGCATGACCCGCGAGAGACAATCCATCCAGACCTGGCTTGATCGCGACCTGGCCACGCAGGCCATCCGCCAGCTCGGCGAGGACGACCTGGTCTTTCTCAACGTCCAGATCGTCGAACGCCTCAAGCTTATCGCACAGGCCCACAGCACCGTCGACCTGGCGCGCTTCAGCCTCGGCGACCGCGTGCAGTTCACCGGCCCCGGCGGGCGAACGATCCACGGCGTCATCATCAAACTCAACAAAAAAACCGCCGGCGTCCAGACCGCCGACGGCCGACAGTGGAAGGTCTCGCCAAGCCTGCTGTCCCAAGCGAAACGGTGAGGTGTCGTAGCGGGATCAGGTTTTCTGGCAAAAGCTCGCCAGCAACACGCTTCGCCATCACACCCGCTTCGATTAAACTGACGCCATGCTGCTGTATGCCGGGATCAGCCTGCTTTGCTCTGTCGTCGCGTTCATCGCATGGCGCTGGGCTAAGCGCGGCAGACGCATCGACCTCCACCCGATTTGCCGAAAATGCGGCTACGACATGTACGGCCGCGACCTGGACGAGCTGCCGGACTGCCCCGAGTGCGGGACACAGATCTGGTCACGCAAGCAGCTGCGCCTGGGTAACCGAAAACCAAACAAAGTGCTAAGCACCGCCGCACTTGGAGTTACGCTGCTCGCGCTCATCGCTTCGATCGGCTTCACCACCCTGTGGGGCCGTGACTACGACTGGAACCGCGTCAAGCCCGCATCACGCTTGATGAATGAAGCAGCGAAAAGTAATAACCCCGCAATTGTCAAAGCAGCGCTTGATGAACTTGAACGGCGGTTCGAGAACCATCTTCTGTCCGAACAACAGATCAAGCAACTCATCGACACCGCATTGGATTACCAGGCAGATTTAAGTAAACCCTGGGACAATCAATGGGGTGATTGGATCTGCGAGGCTTGGATTGACACAATCGCAACGGACCAACAATGGGCACGTTTTCTTTCGCAGAGATGGCAAAGAGATTTCAGGGTCCGACAGCGGATCGTAGAAGGTGATCGCTTTATCCTTGCACTCGTTATCGTGCCTCCGGAAAGAGGTGATCCATATCATTCCGAAGACATCTGGGATAAATACCCAGAAGGATTTTATTCTTCATTTGGTGACGACACGGCCATATTTGAACTTTATCGAGTAATTCATGGTATGCCCGAATCGGAGCCCTTGTTTTCGTTCACAGACAAGTTGGATGGCTTTACGCAAGACTGGGGTGAAAACAGTCATGGAATGGACCGTTTATCCCCGGGCAGGTACCGACTCAAAGTAACAATCGATCAAGTGCGCTATTCCATGCCGGGAAGGAAAGAACAAACTAAAGAGGAGTGTATCGATCCGATTGATTTTTATAGCGATTTCGAAGTTTTGCCTAAAGGATCACAATTCGCGAAACCTGTCCACGACCCACAGCTTGCATCGCAAGTACAAGCAGATATTGCCGCCATGTATATGCAATCTCAGACCAATGCGGCAAAGATCAAATACTACGATGATTTAAACTATTTCTATGTCGACTATTGGATCCCCGAGCCCAATCTCCCTTGTTATGGCAGTTTTCAAATTGAGTTAGAGATAAATGGTCAACGATTCTTGACGACTGATACTATCGTGTTCTCGCCAACCACTTCCGCTAACGCACAAGATGGAAGTTATGGTCATAGTTTTTATCTCCCATCTGTACTGAGCAGTAGAAACACATCCGATAGCCCTCCAAACTTCGATAAGCTTACCCTTCGTCTGATACCTAACCCAGAGTATCTCAAATATTATCTCGACGGCTACGACTACCTCGACCACATCATCGAGATCAAAGATATCCCTGTTGAGCCGTACCGCAAGTAAGCGTGAACAACACTGAACGCGCGGGCAACATGGTAAATCGGGCAAGTTGCACAGCAGCGACAGGCCAATAGAACATCGCTTATTCAAAGCCTAGCGCGGTTCTAGCGCAACACTCACACTCATGCCCGATAGCTTGGGTATTGTCTTTGTCCCTCTGATGCGGTCGTGGCGGGTCATGCTGCGACGGCGTCGACTTGCCGGGCATTTGTCATGAAGCTGGAGTACCGCACCGTCTGGATCAGCGATACCCACCTGGGCTCCAAGGGCGCGCGGGCCCAGGAACTGGCGCGCTTCCTCAAGCATGTCCGCTGTGAAAAGCTTTATTTAGTCGGCGATATCCTCGACTGCTGGCGGCTCAAGGCCCGGTGGTATTGGCCGGCCGAGCACAACGACGTCATCCGCCGGATCCTCAAGCACGCCTCGCGCGGCACGCAAGTCCTCTACATCCCCGGCAACCACGACGACGCGGCCCGGCAGTTTGTCAACCTGTCCTTCGGCGGCGTCGAGCTTCAATCGCACGCGATCCACACCACCGCCGACGGCAGGCAGCTCTTTGTCACCCACGGCGACCAGTACGACCTGGTCGTGCAACACTCGCGGCTGCTGGCGGTCATGGGCAGCGTCGCGTACGAGACGCTGTTAAAGATCAACCGCTACTACAACATCATCCGCCGATGGTTTGGCATGCCCTACGCGTCGCTGAGCCAGGCGATCAAGCTCAAGGTCAAGCGGGCCTGCACGTTCATCAGCCGGTTTGAAGAGGTGCTCGCGCAACAGGCCCACAAGCGCGGGCTCGACGGCGTGGTGTGCGGGCACATCCACAAGGCTGAGCAGCGGACGATGGAGCACGGCATCGAGTACCTCAACTGCGGCGACTGGGTCGAGAGCTGCACCGCGCTGGTCGAACACCACAGCGGCAGGCTCGAACTGATCGACGGCATCAAGATCATCGATGAACTCAAGGCGGCGCGGCAGGCCAAGCGACAAGACAGCGATCCCGCCGAGGTCGACGACCCGGACGAGGATGAGCTGGACGCTGACGAGGGCGCGATCCTGCCCGGGCTGGTCGCCGCGGACCGCGCGTTATTCGGCGCCTTTCGGCCGATTTTCCAGGACTCCCGCGAAGGCCAACCGTCATGAAATTCGTCCTGATCACCGACGCCTGGGAGCCGCAGGTCAACGGCGTGGTCCGCACCTGGCAGCATGTCACCCGCGAGATGCGCAAGCTCGGCCACGAGACGCATGTCCTGCACCCGGGCCTGTTCAAGACCATCGGCGCCCCGCGCTACCCGGAGATCCGCCTGGCGATCCTGCCGGGGCGCACGCTCAAGCGGATGCTCAGCGAGCTCGATGCCGACGCGATCCACATCGCCACCGAAGGCCCGCTGGGCATGGCCGCTCGCAAGTGGTGCTCCAGCCAGAAGCGCGCGTTTACGACGTCCTACCACACGCAGTTCCCGCATTACCTGCGGCAGTACTTCGGCGTGCCCCGCGAGCTAAGCTATAAGTTCATCCGCTGGTTCCACGGCAATGCCAACCACACGCTCGTGCCCACCAAGCAGGTCGGCGAGGAACTCAAGCGCGAGGGATTGAACAACACGGTTGTCTGGTCGCGTGGGGTTGATACCGATCTCTTCAAGCCCGGTTATGCCGTGCCTGCGGCGATTGCGAACCTGCCGCGGCCGATCTTTATTTACGCCGGCCGCATCGCGATTGAAAAAAACATCGAGGCCTTCCTCAAGCTCGACCTGCCGGGCAGTAAGCTCGTCATCGGTGACGGCCCACCCCGCGAGTCGCTTCAGAAGCAGTACCCCGATGCGACCTTCGTCGGCTACAAGTTCGGCGAGGAACTGGCCGCGCACTACGCGGCCGGCGACGTGTTCGTGTTCCCCTCCAAGACCGACACTTTCGGCGTGGTCATGCTCGAAGCCAACGCCAGCGGCCTGCCCATCGCCGCCTATCCGGTGACAGGCCCGATCGACGTCGTCCAGCAGGGCACCACCGGCTACGTCTACAAAGACCTTAAGCAGGCTGCGCTGGACGCGCTCAAACTCGACAAGGCCCCGTGCATCGCGTTTGCCGGTCGAAACTCGTGGGCCCGGTGTGCCCAGACGGTGTTGGAGCATTTGGCGGTGAGGGGGAGTTTGGGCCAGTCGAAGAACCCCGATCAAGCCGCGAAGATCAGTGCCCTGCCCGCGCAAGCCTTGCCCAAGGGCGAAGCTGAAACAGCCGCGGCCTGACTGGTAAGGATGCAACAAGCAGCCACTTAACCGGGTGCCACGGCCGATCCGCCCGAGCGGTCGGCCGTGCGAGCTTTTATCCATTTTTCCTATCTTTTCACGGGCGACCGCAAAGTCGGTTCGCCCATAGCACCGACGCCCGCAAGCGATTGTTCGACTTGCCGACCCGGCCGGGGATCGTTGGCGTACGATAAACTGGGCCCTGCGACCCTACGCCACGATCTGATAAGGAACCGGACATGATTCGACGACGCCCTTTGACCGCACGCCTGCTGCGTGGTGTGACGCTGACCGCTTGCCTTTTGGCGGGCAGCGCGGCCGTGGGCGACACGCACCTCTTGATCATGGGTGGCGGCAGCAAGCCCTCGTCCAATCAGGTGTCGCTGGAAAAGAACGTCAACTACTTTCACCGCGTCATCGACCGGCTCGGCTGGGCGCAGGCGCAGCGCGACATCCTCTTTGCCTGTGGGGACGACCCGGCTCAGAACGACGTGCAGTACATCGCTACCGCGTCCGACGATCCGCAGACCATGCAATTGATCGACATGCTCGTCGGTCCGGGCAAGGGGCTCTCCAAGCAGTACCGCCCGCACAAGATCGGCGGCGGCGAACTCGCCTCCTCACGCGAGAACATCACCGATTGGTTCAACCGCCACAGCGAGGACCAGCAGGACCAGCTAAATGCGGACGATCGGCTGCTGGTCTACTTCACCGGCCACGGCGGCAAGGGCGAGAAGGACAACGACCAGAACACATGCCTGTACCTCTGGCCGGACCACAACCTCCGGATGCAGGACTTCACGCAGGAGCTCGACAAGATCGACCCGCAGACGCCGGTGGTGATGGTCATGGTCCAGTGCTACTCAGGCGGCTTCGCGAACGTGATCTTTAACGAGGGCGACCCGGCCAAGGGCGTGAGCGACTTTAACCGCTGCGGCTTTTTTGCGGCCGTGCACAGCCGAACGGCCGCGGGCTGCACCGCGCACGTCAACGAGGCGGACTACAAGGAGTACAGCTCGTACTTCTGGGCGGCCCTCAGCGGCGAGGATCGCTTGGGCGTGCAGGTCGATCGGCCGGACTACGACGGTGACGGCAAGACCAACTACCTCGAGGCCCACGCCTACGCGATGATCCACTCAGACTCGACGGACCTGTCGATGACCACGACCGACCGGCTGGTCCGCGCGTTGGAGGTGCCGGTCGATGATGCGTCGGCGGGGCTACTGAGCGAAGACAGCGCGTACCCCGATCTGTATCAGGCGGCCGACAGCGCGCGGCGGGCGATGCTGGACGGGCTGAGCGCACGGCTGAATCTGTCGGCCGACGATCGCGCGACCCAGGCCCGGGCGGCGCTGGAG
>JBGSTE010000194.1:0-2689 GCA_041736655.1 Phycisphaeraceae bacterium
CCGAGCCGCGAATCCTCTGCGACTTGCGGCTCGGCAGGAGCCTCGCCCTCCCCGGGATGACGAAATCCCGCCCGGGGCCGATATGATGTGGTGTGAGCCACGCGCCCGTGCGCAGGCGGTCATGTCGCTCGTGTCTACGAAGGAGATACCGGCCAATGCGTCGAGCCTTCACGCTGATTGAACTGCTGGTGGTCATCTCGATCATCGCGCTGTTGATCGCGATCCTTCTGCCGGCCCTGGCCAGCGCAAGAGAATCGGCCAGGCGGACCCAGTGCAGCAGCAACCAGCGGCAGATCCTGATCGCCGCGAATGCCGACGCCGCAGACAACGACGGCCAGCTGACCGAGCTCAAGCGATACGACGGCAACCTGATGTGGATGTATAAGCCCGCGTTCAAGATCCTGTCGCAGGGCGAGGTGCTCAGCAGCGAAGTCAAAACGGCTTCAGACGTCGCGGAGGAGCTGTACCCGCAGATGTACTGCCCGAACCTGGACGGGAATTGGAAGCGCGTGATGAACACGTCCGACGGCGTGGCGGTCCGCATCGGCTATCTGGCGCTCTTTGGTCGGCGCGAACAGCCCAACTACGAGCGCATCAACGGCAGCCCGCCGGCGCTGGCGTGGCGATCGACGTTGTCGATCGATCGGCCCGAGCCCTCGACGATCCTCAACGGCGGCGCGACAACGGGGACGGAGTTTGAGGATATGGGCCTATTGCTCTCGGACCTGAACATCGAGGGCGCGCTGTTCCCGCCGGTCTTGTCCGCCCCGCACGCGCCCAAGGGCGGCAGACAGGTCCAGGCCGGCGGGAGCATCGTTTCGGATATCGGAGCCGACGGCGGGAACACCGGCTTCCTCGACGGCTCGGTCCAATGGAAGCCCGCAGAAGACCTCCGCCGACACCGCGGGATTCAAGCCAACAACGGGTTCAACGGCTGGTGGTAGCCACAGCAGTGACACAACACGCAGACAGGGAGTACAGATTCATGCGACGAGCCTTCACCCTCATCGAACTGCTGGTGGTCATCTCGATCATCGCGCTGTTGATTGCGATTCTCCTGCCGGCGCTGGGCGCTGCTCGTAAGGCGGCCCGCAGCTCGGTGTGCCTGACCACCACCCGCCAGCAGAGCGTGGCCCACAACGTCTGGCTGGCTGAACGCAAGGAACGGCTCATGGCCTGGGACGCCAACGGCTACTTCGAGTGGGTCACCCAGATCGAAGAGTACAGCGACTCGCCCGCCGGCATCTTCCTCTGCCCCGAAGCAGACACCTTCCAGTCCTGGGGCACCGGCTACGTCAATAACACCCGCGGCAGCGCAACCACCGCCTGGTCCTACGGCGAACCCTTCATCGCCAGCTACGGCCTCAACGGGTTCCTGTACGACATCAACGACGGCACCCCCAACGCCAGCAACTGGACACGGCCGGACACCCCCAACGACAAGTCCTACTGGTGGGGCTCCTTCGTCTCGCAGGTCAACGACCCGACCGAAGTCCCCTTCACCGCAGACGCGATGTGGCCCGTCGGCTGGCCCGAGCACCAGGACGTCCCACCCGCCGACGGCCTGGGCACCCTGGTCACAGGGGCCGGCGGCGGCTCAGGCAACAACACCTTCGTCCGCTTCCTCTTTAACCGACACCCCAACACGACCAGCAACGTCTCCTTCGTCGACGGCCACAGCGAAGCAGTCACCATGCCCGGCATGTATCAACTCAAGTGGAGCCGGAAGTTCGACACGACCACCGAAAAGGCGTTTAACTGGTAAGACCTGCAAACTCACGGCCGCGGATGGAAGCGCTGCACCACTTCCTTAAGCCGCGAACGGTCCACGTGCGTGTAGATCTGCGTCGTGTTGATGTTGTTGTGGCCTAACAGCTCCTGCACCACACGCAGGTCCGCGCCGCCGGCGAGCATCTGCGTCGCAAACGAGTGCCGAAGCGTGTGCGGGTGGATGTCCTTGAGCCCAACACGCTGGGCGTGACGCTTGACGACCTGCCAGACCACCACCCGCGTGATCGGCTGACCCGTGCGGGAGAGGAAGATCCGCTCGCCGGACACGCCCTGCTTCTCCAGATCCGGCCGAAGCTCGTCGAGGTAACGCTGGATCGCCCGCAGCGCCGGCCGACCGATGGGCACGAGCCTTTCCTTGCTGCCCTTACCCATCACCCGGCAGACGCCCAGTTCAAAGTGGATCGCCGAGCAGTCCATGTCCGACACTTCCGAAGCCCGCAGACCCCCGGCATACAGCAGCTCCAACAACGCCACATCCCGCAGGTATAGCGCATCACTGGGTAAGGGAGCGCTCAAGAGCTTCTGCACCTGTTCGTCGGCCATGACCGAGGGCAGCTTCTTCCAGGTCTCGGGCTGTTCGAGCAGCTCCGCCGGGTTCTCTTCGATCACGCCGGAGGTGTGCATGAACCGGCAGAACACGCGGATGGTCGCCACGTGCCGGGCGATCGACGAGAGCTCGAGCCCGCGCTGGTCGCGGAGGTTCCGCAGGTGCTCGGTGATCAGCGGGTGCGTCAACTCAAGCCAGGACGAGCAGCCCAACTGCGCCAGCTCGACCCACAGGTCGCGGATGTCCCCCGCATACGCCGCGAGTGTGGCCGGCGAAAACCCGCACTCGATCTTGCAGTACGCCAGGAAATCCCGCACCGGGCCCTCAAAACGCGAGGGCTGGCGGGCCTTG
>JBGSTE010000228.1:0-5052 GCA_041736655.1 Phycisphaeraceae bacterium
GACATCGGCATCGCCATCGGCGGCGGCACGGACATCGCGCGCGACGCCGGCCACGTCGTCATCGTCGGCGACAACCTGCGCCTGCTGCCAGTGACGATCAGGCTCGGCCGGGCCACGATGCGCCGCATCATCGCGGGCCTCTTGTGGGCCAGTATCTACAACCTCTGCCTGATCCCGATGGCCGCCGCCGGCATCCTCCACCCGATGTTCGCGGCCCTGGCGATGTCACTGAGCTCAGTCAGTGTCGTACTGAATGCCCTATGGCTGCGGTGGACGTGGCGGGAGTGATTATGCAAAAGACGAAAAAGCAAGGCAAAGATTATATCGGCCCAGTCATTTGGGGTAGCTGCCCAAGATGTAAAAGTGTCTTTACTACAACAGATCATCCGAAGAAATGCAGTTATTATCAATGCTCATTTTGCGGTGTTGGACTAAAGCTTAAGCCACTGCCTTTTGGCAAGCTTTTGTTTGCATTATTTATACTTTCGTTTTCATTACTGATCTTTGATTCGAAATGGGGTGTACGATTAGGAGCTGCTTCCGCAATGACCGTTTCAGTAGTCATCTTGATGAGAAGGCACAAGTGGGAAACATCTACAACCGGGAATATATGCGAGAGTTGTGGCTTTGACCTGTATGGTTTGCATGATCGTGATACATGTCCTGAATGTGGTACATCTATAGGATTTAAGGATCACCAAACCAAATCCAACCACGCCTCCGGCAGTACCTCCAGCCAGAAGCGGCCGTTGCTCTTCTTCACGTACACCTTGCAATCGTAAACTTCGCTGAGGGTTTCGGGGTTGATGGTCTGGTCCGGCGTGCCGCTGGCGACGAATCGGCCGTGCTTCATCAGCAGCACCTGGGTTGTACGCGGCGAGAGTTCTTCGACGTGGTGCGTGATCATCAGCACCGCCGGGGGATCGGGCTGGCTTAACAAGCGTTCGATCGTGGCGAGCACTTGTTCGCGGCCGCGGAGGTCCAGACCCGCCGTGGGTTCGTCGAGGATGAGGAGTTCGGGCTTGTGGACGAGGGCGCGGGCGATGAGTGCACGGCGCTGTTCGCCGGTGGAGAGTTTGCTGAGCGAGTGGTCCATACGATGGCCAAGGCCGACGGTTTGCAGGAGCTGCCTTGCGTGGTTGATTTGCTCGGCACTGGGTTTGTCGTAGAGCCCGACGGTGGCGAAGTAGCCGGTGCACACGGCCTGGGTGGTGCTGAGCGCTGCGTCGACGACGGCCCCGGTGACGTGCGCGAAGCCGTGATCGGTGGTGGGGTTGACCAGGCCGATGCGCTTGCGGAGTTCAAGGATGTTGGTGCTGCCGATGGTCTGGCCGAGCACGGCGAGTTTGCCCTGCGTGGCGAACATCGAGCCGGTGACGCAGCGGACGAAGGTGGTCTTGCCGCAGCCGTTGGGCCCGAGGATGGCGGCGGCCTGTCCTCGGCGGATCGAACAGCTAAGCCCGTCAAGGATCGTCGTCGTGCCCCGGCGGACGACGAGGTTTTCAGCGTGGATGGCGAGTTCTTGCATGGACATGCAGTGACTTTATCACGGAGGGCACGGCGGCACAGAGGCGCGGAGAAAGTCGGGTTTTGCCACGGATGGGCACGGACAAGAATGGATTGATACAGACCTGCTTCGTTTTTATAGATGGCTTGAGCTAGATGATGGTTTTATTGTCTTGGCTATGCTCCGTGCCTCCGTGTCTCTGTGGCCTCTGTGATGGATTTGAATTAAACTAGAACCGGATGCGGAAACGACATGAACAAGTGCTGCTGGAACTGACCAGCCTGCCGACGGCGGCGGGGCTGGAGGATCGCGTGATCGCTTGGATCGAGCGCTGGGCCAAGGGCCGACGCAACATCACGCTCACGCGCGATCGCTTTGGCAATCTCACCGTCAAGCGCAGGGGCGCGCGGTCCAAGTCGCCGATCTATCTCACGGCCCACCTGGACCACCCGGCCTTTGCGATCACCGATGTGCTCGATGCGGGTCGGCACGTGCAGGCGGAGTTTCGCGGCGGCGTGCTGGATGATTATTTCAAGGGTTCGAAGGTCGCGCTGCACCTGCCGGGCAAGCGGCCGATCACGGGCGAGGTCGTTTCACTGGACCGCAAGCGATCGGGCGAACTGCTGCAACTGGTCACGATCCGTTTTGACAAGGTCGCGGCCTGTGTGCCCGGCGACCTGGTGACTTGGGCGCTGCCCAAGGCGACGATCCGCAAGGGATTGCTGCATGCGCCGGCGTGCGATGACCTGGCGGCGGTGGCGGCGGCGATCTGTGCGTATGAAGTGATGCTCGCGTCACCGCAGGGCCTGGGCGATGTCCGCCTGCTGTTGACACGCGCGGAAGAGGTCGGCTTCATCGGCGCGATCGCGGCGGCTAAGTCCGGCACGATCCCCAAGGGCGCGACGCTGGTGTGCCTGGAGAACAGCAAGAGCATGGTTGAATCGCCGATTGGCGGTGGGCCGATTGTCCGTGTCGGCGATCGCATCAGCATCTTTGAGCCAAGCCTGACAGCCAGGCTGGTCGCGGTGGCTCAGAGCTTGTCCGAACGCGACAAGTCCTTCAGGTTTCAACGCAAGCTCATGCCCGGCGGGTCGTGCGAGGCTACAGCCTTTCGGCTTTACGGCTACCTCAGCTCGTGCATCTGCCTGCCGCTGGGCAACTATCACAACATGGACGAAGCGAGCAAACGCATCGCGCCCGAGTCGATCTCCGTCAGCGACTATCACCAGTTGATCGACCTGCTCGCGGCGGTGGGTCGTGACCTAAACGCGACGCAGGCGGAGCAGGACCTGGTCGCGCGGCTGGACCGGATGTTCGAACATCGCCGTGCGCTCTTGGATTGATCGGTGCAGTTGCTTGTGGTTGGATGTGGAGCATCGTCTCATGCGAGATCGAAGGTTTGTTGCGGTTCATCGTGGGGGGCCGCTTGAGCGCGTTGATCACGCGTTGCTCGCGCGCTGGGCAGCAGACTGTGCGGAGCGTGTGCTGCATCTGTTCACGCGCCATCGTGATGACACGCGACCGCAGGAAGCGCTGGCGGTTGCCCGCGCCTGGGCCAACGGTCAAGTCAAGACCGGTGTCGCGATGAAGGCTTCGCTGGCGGCGCATGCGGCGGCGCGTCTGGCTGATGACAAGGCTGCGGTCGCCGCGGCACGCGCAGCCGGCCAGGCTGTCGCCACCGCCCATTTCGCGGATCACAGCATGGGCGCATTGCTGTACGCACTCAAGGCGCTGGAAGCATCGGGCGCTGCCAGTGAGCCTGAGCTGACGCTCCAACTCTCGAAGCTGCCGGTGCACCTGCTGCCCGCGGTTTCAGCCGGCATCGAAGTTCGGCTTAAGCCCCTGGGTATTAAGCGAACGCCCGGTGGTTGAAACGGATCATCCTTCGATCAAGCGCGGGTTTTGAACCGCGCAAGGTCCGCCTCACCCTGCGCATGGCTTGCGCGTGCGGAGATTGCGCGGTGGGACTCTTTCCTTGCGGGCTGAGCTTCCGCAGCGGCGATTGACGGCGTAAGACGCTGTATTTAATAGCTTTGCAGCGTTGCCCCGTCGCAATGAAAAGCGTTCGCGGCCGATGGCATCCTTGTTGCGAAAGGTCACACGCGGAATCCCCCGCTTGTGGTGACCGATGCAACGACCCCAGAGCCAGACGAACAACGATCAGCCCGCACGCTTGCTGGACCTCCTGCCGCAGGCGGGCTCAGCGGGATTCGGCGCGGCGATGCTCCGCCTGGCGCAGATGGCGGCGGCGCAGCATCGCGCGGAGATTGCAGGACAGGGCGTCGCGCCCTGGACTGGGTTGAAGGTGGTGGAACTGACTTTGATGGACAAGGCCGGGCAAGGAAGCCCGGTTATTTCCCGTAACGCTCGCGTCTGCGAGTCGGTGACCAGGGAAGGTGACCGATGAACTACGGGCTCTATTTGTCCGCTTCGGGCGTCATGGTGAATGCACATCGCCAGGACGTCCTTGCCAACAACCTGGCGAACGTGAACACGGCTGGCTTTAAGCCGATGTACACCGACATTCGCCAGCGACAGGCCGCGAGCATGGAGGATGGGCCTGTGGATATGGGCTTGTCCAACGCGCTCCTGGATAAGCTTGGCGGAGGTGTCTTCGCCAAGGAGCAGCGGATCGCCTTCAAGGCCGGGGCTCCGGTGATGACCGGCCGGGACCTGGATGCGGCGCTGACCGACGACAACGCCTTCTTTGTCGTGCGGTACAACGACCCGGCGACGGGTGAGACTGGTGTACGCCTGACCCGGGCCGGCCAGTTCACGACCAACGCCAACGGCGAACTGGTCACGCAAACCGGCTACACCGTGCTCAACAACGATGATGAGCCCATCCGCGTCGAGGATGCCAGGGCGATCATCGGCCGAACCGGGCAGATCGAACTGCTCGACGGCCAGGGCAACACCGTCGGCGTCGATCAGTTGCAGATCGTCAAGACCGATCTCGCAACGCTCAAGCCCGGCGGCGAGAACCTCTTTGACATGTCCGCCGGCGACAACCGCACACGCATCGAGAGCCCCGTGCTGCTGCCGGGCCACTACGAGTCGTCGGGCGTCAGCGCGATCAACGCCATGATGGACATCGTCTCCGCGACCAAGGCCGCCACCGGCAACGCGAAGATGATCCAGTACCACGACCAGATGCTCAACGCCTCGATCAATACCTTTGCCCGAGTGGCATAAAAATTGTAATTCTAAAGACATCAGCGAGAATACAGAAACAGGAGACAGCGAGAGTTCAGGCGAGTGTGGAAGACAAAAGATAGATAGTCAAAAGATTCAGCCTTCTGACTTCTAACTCCTTACTCCTGACTTCTCCAAGCATCCATGGCAATCCAGGCACTCCACTCCGCAGCGACCGGGATGAACGCGCTCTCCACCGAGCTCGATGTCATCTCCAACAACCTCGCCAACGTCAACACCAACGGCTTCAAGGCCTCGCGTGTGAACTTCGAAGACCTCATCTACCAGCAGAAGCGACAGCCGGGCCTGGAGAGCGGGGCCGAGACCACCCCACCCGCGGGACTGCAGGT
>JBGSTE010000242.1:0-3651 GCA_041736655.1 Phycisphaeraceae bacterium
CCATCGCCCGGCGATCGATCCAACCCAATCGCGTGGGCTCACGCCCCAGGTATATGTTCTGCGCGATGTCCAGGTTCTCTGCGAGGTTGAGCTCCTGATGGATCAGCGTGATGCCCTTGCGCATCGCGTCCTGCACGCCGCTCAACGACGTGTGCTGGCCATCGATGCGGACCTGCCCGCCGTCGGGCTGCACAATGCCGGCGAGCACCTTCATGAGCGTGCTCTTGCCCGCGCCGTTCTCGCCGATGATCGCAAGGATTTCGCCCGCACGCAGGTGGATCGACACGTGGTCCAGCGCGACGACGCCGGGGTAGGCCTTGGACACCGAGCGCGCTTCGAGTAGCGGCGGTGTCTGGCCTGCGTCTACGTGACTCGCGTGGCTCGCCATCATGCGCGGGGCTTAGTCCTGGCCAAACAGCGCGTCGATCACGCCCTGGGCCCGCTCGTTGGCATTGGCCTGCGTCAGGTCGCCGACGAAGATCATCACCTTCCCGCCCTCGGGGCAGGCCTTGGCCAGCATCTCGCCAGCCTGCCGACCCGCCGCGACGTTGTCCGTGCCGATATAGAAAAGCCGGTCAGACTTGGGCGCATCCGAATCCACGGTGATGACCTTCATCTTCTTGGCCCACTGATTGATGTCCTGTTCCTGGCCCTTGGCGTCCTTGACGGAAATCGCAAGCCCGTCGACACCGTTGACGATCATCGACTCCACGCGGGCCTTCTGCTCGGAGATTTGGCCGGCCGGCGGCTGGTACACCTCAACGTCGACGTTGAACTTTTCACCCGCCAGCTTGCAGCCGTGTTCGGAGAAGGTCCAGAACGGGTTGGTCAGGTTGGTGACAAACTGCATCGTGACGCGCTTGGTCGTGTCGTATTGGCTCGCGTCATACTCCGGCAGATATCCCTTGCCCGCGAGGATGTCCCTGACCTCGGTCTGGAAGGCATCCACGTTCTCCGTCGTGATCTGACGCGTGGGCACAAACATCAGCCGACTCTCGGCAAGATCCACCGGCTGCTCGCGGATGGTCGCCGCCAGGTACTGCACGGACCTGAAGCCAAACTCATAGGGGTTCTGCACGATCGTGCCGACGATCTTTCCTTCACGGATCGCGTTGAGCGTCAGCTCATTTTCATCAAAGCCGACGATCTTGACCTTGTCGAGCAGCTTGCGGGCCTCGACCGCCTGCAGGATGGCCGGCGGGTTGTACGCCCACAGGCCGACCATCCCCGCCATATCCGGATTTGCCGAGAGCGCATCTTCCGCGTTCTGCTTGGCACGCAGTTCGTCGCCGCCATCGGTGCGGATGCCGACGAGGGTCCAGGTCACGCCGGTCGTGGGGTTGGTGCGGGTGACCGAGCCCTTCTGCACCTGCTGCCAGGTCACGCGCTCGCCTTCTTTCACATCACTTCCGCCGCAGCCCAACAGGCTGAGCAACAACAGACAAGCGAACGCGCTTGCAACAGTGAAACGACTTGTCATGGCCAAACCTCCCAGGTGAAATGTGTCAACCAGTCGAATCCCAAGTATAACCGCTCACAGCCCGTCACTCGTTGCTGACGCTGGATAAAAGCATCGGCCTCAGTGCCTGCTCAGAGCTCGCCGACCGCGATGCCCACGCCGGTGTTGGCGCGGCCCGGGCCGAAGTAAGGCCGGTCCATCGGCAGAATCATCGGCTCTTCGAACGGCCGATACGGCAGCATCGCCGCGATCGCGTCCAGCCGGGCCTGTACCTCTTTGGGCAACGGGCCACGCTCGATCGCGGCCACCGCCTCTTCGATATGGCTGGGCTTACTGGTTCCCACCAGCACCGTGCTCACCGCCGGGTGGGCCGCGGCAAAGCGCACGCCGATCTCCGGCAGGGTCAGCCCGCTCTCATCGAGAAAGCGATACAGCTCCAGAAACTGCTCGTGCCGGGCCTTGGACATCCACGCCGGCCTAGTCTGCAACTGTGCGTCGTATCGCTTGGCCAGCCCTCCCTGCTGCATCGCCGAGCCGACGATGACGCCCATGCCAAGTTTCTGCGCCGCCGGCAGCAGCTCCAACTCAGCCTCGCGGTACAACACGCTGTAGTTAAACGCGGTCAGCAGCACATCGAAGTAGCCGCTCTGGATCACGTGCAGCATCTCGTTGACGGTCGTCCCGCCTACGCCGGTGTAGCGGATCTTGCCCGCTTGTTTAAGTTGATCAAGCACCTGCGACACCGGGCCGATGACGCGCTGAGGGTCGGTCCACCACGCGTACTGCAGCGGGCGGTCGGGCTCATGGATGATCAGCACATCGATGCACTCGCGTTTAAGTAGGCGCAGACTTTCTTCCACCGAGGCGAGCAGTTGCGAAGCGTTGCGCGGGTCAAAAGGCGTTGGCCGACCGCCGAGCTTGGTCGAAAGGATCAGCGGATCGGGGATGTTATTGACGTCTGCCAGCGCCAGGCCGAGCGTCTCTTCGCTGTTGCCATAAGCCGGGGCGGTGTCGATGAA
Source organism: Phycisphaeraceae bacterium (assembly GCA_041736655.1). Taxonomy (GTDB): domain Bacteria; phylum Planctomycetota; class Phycisphaerae; order Phycisphaerales; family Phycisphaeraceae; genus JAHQVV01. Next base: position 2,479 of record JBGSTE010000242.1, read on the forward strand.
GTTGACACCTAATTCAAAGGCCCGGCGCAGTACATCGCGAGCCGACTGCACCCCGCCGCCGAAGTCCGAGGTGAACAGCCCGCCGAGTGCGACCGTGCTGACCTGAATGCCGGTTTTCCCAAGGGTTCTGCACTGCATGAGGGATGCTCCTGACAATATTCGTCTAATGTCGATCCGGTGCTTCTCCCGGCCGGGTTCGTTCAGTAAACTATATAAGCCGGTGCGAGAACTGTCGCCTGCCCGCCACGTGGATCGCTTGCGACAGCCTGACTGATCGAACACGAAAGACCGCCATGCCTGGCCCACGTCAAAACGGTTTTACGCTCATCGAACTGCTGGTGGTCATCTCGATCATCGCGCTCTTGATCGCGATCCTGCTGCCGGTGCTCGGCAGCGCCACCGAGAGCGCCCGGCGGACGCAGTGCTCGGTCAATACCCGCTCGGTCGCGAACACGAATATCGCCTTGGGCGTGGACAACAAGGGCCGATACCGCCTGGCCCACCGACAGGCCACCGAGAGCGCGACGTATCGGCCCAACTTCAACGACACCAGCGGGAACCTCGGCCAGCAGGACCACATCACCTGGTTCAACCGCTTCCTCTTCAAGGACTTCATCAACAGCGGCAACGACCTGAACACCTTTACCTGCCCTAACCGCGGCGTCGCGTTCATCAAGGGCGAGGGCGGCTCGGGCAGCACGACCGATCCGTTCAACTCCACGCAGCCGCGCTGGCGAACAAGCTTCTACGTCATGACCGGCCGGGACCAGAGCAAGATCGTCAAGGCCACGTTCCCCGACAGCCGTAAGTGGCGCACGGCGATGTCCGTCGAAGACCCCGCGGACCTGGCTGTCGTCGCGTGCATCCTCGAGCAAAACACGGCCAACCTCCCGCCTTCGGGCCCCGGCTCAAGCTACCCGCACGGGCCCAAGGGCTATATCGAAGTGCGTACGCCCCCCAGCACACCGCCGACCCAGACCGACTCCGAAGGCGGCAACGTCACCTCCAACGACGGCTCGACACAGTTTGTCACGAGCAGTGAATCCACACCCTTCGCCGTCGTTCTCTCGGGCTCCAATATCACCGGCTACTGGAACGATGTCGACTCTTACAACAGCGTCAACCCCTGACAACGGGTGCAAGGCGGTTGGCGGAGGGCGAGGCTCCTGCCGA
>JBGSTE010000247.1:0-16518 GCA_041736655.1 Phycisphaeraceae bacterium
TGCGGCCGCAGCGTCCAGCCGCCACAGTGCCGCGCCGCCCTGGGGCAGGTCGGCGTTGATCGTCCAGTCCTGCAGGAAGTTGGCGCGGTAGTGGAAGATCTTGCCTAAGCGGCCCTCGTCGATGAGCTGCTTGGCGAGTGTCACCGCAGGAGCGCGGCGGTAGTTGTACCAGACCGTGTTGGCGACGCCGGCCTTCTCGATCGCCGCAACCATCGGCTCGGACTCTTTGGTGTCACGTGCCAACGGCTTCTCGCACAGCACCATCTTGCCCGCCTGCGCCGCGGCGATGGCGATCGGCGCGTGCGAGTCGTTGGGCGTGCAGATGTCGATCGCGTCGATGTCCTTGCGCTCGATGAGCTTCTTCCAGTCCGTCTCGATCGACTTGTACTGCCACTGGTCGGCGAACTTCTGCGCGTTCTCAGCGCTGCGGCCACAGATGGCCTGCAGGACCGGCCGGGTCTTGAGGTCGGGGAAGAAGTCGTTGACTCGCTTGTAGCCGTTGGAGTGTGTCCGGCCCATGAAGCCGTAGCCGACGAGGCCGATTCTTAGTTCTTTTGATGTTGCCATGATGATGCTTCCTTTTGGTTTTCTCTAGTTTGGCTTATTGAACCGCAAAGGCGCAGAGGCGCAAAGGAATGCAATTCTTTTATTGTTTGACTGACTAAGAATTGTCTTCCTTTGCGCCTCTGCGCCTTTGCGGTAAAAATCAGATGGTCTACAACTTACCACCCGCACGCGTTGCGGACCTCGACCATCTTGCCCAGGATCGTGTTCCAGGTCTGCGGCTTTTCGAGTGTTGCGTTCGGGAACATGCAGCCGTCCCAGCAGATGTGTTCGATGCCGCGTTCCTCGGCGTCCTGCAGCCAGACCTTCGAGCACTTGACGATTTCGAGCTTGCCGTTGGGGTCGTCGGCCGGGCAGTGCTTGCCGGTCTTGTCATGGCTGCCGGCCCCGTGGACGTGGCCGTCGTTTTGCGCGACGTGAAAGTCGATGGTCCACGGGCGGAGCTTACTGACCATGTTCTCGTAGGCGGGCCAGAACTCGGCGTCTGTGTAGCCCTCCTTGAGGAACGCGTGCTCGGGAGCGTTGTAGCCCATGAGGTAGAGATAGGTGTGGGCCAGGTCCGCCTGGAAGCCCAGCGCGTCGGGCATGTCCACCGCTTCGAGCAGGTCCAGCATGTCGCGCCAGGAGTGCATGCCGGCCCAGCAGATTTCGCCCTCGGCGGCGAGGCGTTCGCCGTAGTTCTGGGCGATCTTTGCGGCCTTCTTGAACGTGTCGGCGATGCGGGCGGTGTTCTTCTTTTTGTCTTCCTTCCACTTGGCGACGCCGAACTCCGCCGAGTCGATGCGGATGATGCCGTACTCGCGTACGCCGTGGTCGTTAAGGACCTGCGCGACGCGGCAGGCCTTCTCGATGGCGAAGAGGAACTTGCGCTGTTGATCGTCGTCGCCCATCGCCGAGTCGCCGACGGTGCCCGGCCAAACAGGCGCGACCAGCGAGCCGACCTTGAGGTTCCGCGCGGCGATTTTGTCGGCCATCTTCTTGATGGCGCTGTCGCTGGAGTCGATGTCCAGGTGCGGGAGGAAGAGGAACAGGTCCACGCCGTCGAACTTCGCGCCGTTGGCGTTGGCGTGAGCGGTCAGTTCGAGCATGCGGTCCAGGCCGATGGCCGGCTCGGCGCCCGCTTCGGTGCCGCCCTTGCCGACGAGCCCGGGCCACATGGCGTTGTGCAGTTTGGGGTGTGTGTTGCTCATGGTTCGCTTCCTTTTGCAGGTCTTGGTTGACTTGTTTGGACAGGATTACAGGATGTTCAGGATTAACAGGATCAAACCCGATGCATATTGATCTTGTTCATTCTGGAATCCTGTTAAAAACCGTGCTTTTTCAGCATACTCTTGATGAACGTATAGCCCCCGCCGTAGATCGCTTCCTTCGGGTCGTACTCGCGCCAGACGTGGATGGCGGCCGCGAAGGCCGGGTCGTCGGGGCTGAACGCTTCGATGGTCAGCCAGCCGTCGTAGCCGATCTCCTTGATCGCCTTGAAGTTCTCGTCCCAGTGGACCAGGCCGCTGCCGGGTTGGCCGCGGTCGTTCTCAGAGATGTGGATGAGCTTGATGTGGTCTTTACCCGAGACGATGGCGTTGCGGACGTTCTTCTCTTCGATGTTGCAGTGGTGCGTGTCGTAGAGGTAGCCGAAGTTCGGCTGGTTGACCATTTTGCAGAGCTTCTGCGCCATCGCGCCGTTGTTGAGCATGTAGCACTCAAAGCGGTTGATCGGCTCGCACGCCAGCGTGATGCCGGCCTGCTTTGCGTAGATCGCCGCTTCACGCATCACGTCGGCGCACCACTTGTATTCGTCTTCCGTCGGCCCCTTGCCGGTGAAGACCTTGTAGGCCGAGTGGAACGGCCCGCCCAGCACCTCGCCGCCGGTGGCCACCGTCGCGTCGATGGCCCACTTGATGAAATCCAAACCCTTGGCGCGAGTCTTCGGGTCCGGGCTCGGTGGATTGGCATCCGGCGGGGGGCAGGTCACGGTCGTGCAGCCCAGGCCCAGTCGCTTGAGCTCCGCGCCCACGGCCTTGTGGTGCTTGAGGTCCAGCTCGGCCCCGAGCGAAAGCTCTACGCCGTCGTACCCGACCTTCTTCATCGTCGCCAGCAGCGGGAAATGTTCCTGACGGATGTTGGCCGACCACAGCAGCATGTTGAAACCGATTTTCACGAAGACCTCCTGGCTATGGACCAAACGGGACGCCCAGCATACCAAGATGATTGGCAGCGTTGGGGCGACTAATCGGGTGCATGACATCGCGCCCAGCCCCACCCCGCAGTGACAAAACCTTACGCCTTCAACTCCCGCCGCAAGATCTTCCCTGTTGGGTTGCGGGGTAGCGCGTCGACCACACGTACTTCGCGCGGGACTTTGAACTGGGCGATCCTGTCACGCAGGAAATTACGCAGTTCCCCTTCGTCAAACGTCGCGCCCTCCTCAAGCTCAACAAACGCGATGGGCACTTCGCCACGCATCTCGTCCTGCTTGCCGATCACGGCCGAGGCCTTGACTGACGGGTGCTGGTTCAAGACCTCCTCGATCTCGCGGGGGAAGACGTTCTCCCCGGCGACGATGAGCATTTCCTTCTTTCTGCCGGTGATATAGAGGAAGCCCTCCTGATCGATCTTGCCGATGTCGCCGGTGCGGAAGCACTTGGTCATGCCCCTGCCCGGCACGTTCAGCTCAACAAAGACCTCGGCGGTCTGCTGGGGCAGGTTCCAGTAGCCGAGCATGAGGTTCGGGCCGACGATGAGGATCTCGCCTTCTTTGTCGGGCCCGAGGATGTTGTTGTGCTCATCGACGATGAGGTTGATGACGCCCGGCAGGGGCTTGCCGACGGCGCGGTTGCGGTTGTGCTGGGGGGTGGACCAGTTAGTGACCGGCGAGGTCTCGGTCAGGCCGTAGCCCTCGAGCAGGTTGCAGTTGAACTTGGACTCGAAGGCGTCGACGATGGACTGTGACAAGGGCTCGGCCCCGCTGACGGCAAACTGCAGCGGCGCGAAGTCTTCAGCCGTTGCGCTCTTGACACTCAGGAGTGCGCCGTACATCGAGGGCACGGCGATGAAGATGTTGGGCTTGTGCTCGCGGAGCAGCTCGATGAGTTTGCGGGGGATAAAACGTGCGGTGTAGATGACCTCGGCGCCGAGGAAGAGTGGCATGAGGGTCAGGGCTGTGACGCCGAAGGCATGGAACTGCGGCAGGACACCGAGGAAGCGGTTGCGTTTATCCAGGTGAGCGTGGGCGATGATGCCGCGGACGTTGGCGTCGAGCGCGCCGTGGCTGAGCATGACGCCCTTGGGCTTGCCGGAGGTGCCGGAGGTGTAGAGCAGGAGCGCGAGGTCTTCATCGCGTGGGCTGGCCGGCCAGCGCAGGGGCGGCAGGCCCTTGAACTTCATCTGATCGACCTTGATGACCTTGACGCCTTGGGGGATTGCGTCGGCACCAACGACATCCAGCAGTTTGCTGTGGGTGAAGATCGTGTCCAGCCCGCTGTCGGCGATGACGTAGTGCAGGTCTTCTTTACTCAGGAGGTAATTCAGCGGCACCGCGACCCGGCCGGCCTGCCAGCAACCTAAGAGCGCGGCGGGGAAGGCGCCGGAGGTCGGCAGCATCAGCCCGACGCGGGGCTTATCCGTCTGCTGCCGGATCGCCCGGGCCAGGTAAAACGACCCCGCGAGCAGCTTGCCATAGGACCACCGGCCCATGTCGTCGACAACGGCGGTACGGGTCGGGTGCAGCAGGGCGCGGAGGAAGATCGGTCTGAGCAGGGCCATGACACTATGATAATAGGAGCAATCACATACAGTAGGATCGGCTGCCGGACTGTCGATGTGGGATAACCACGTCCCGAATCGTTTAAACGTATAACGCCCAGCCCGGCGGACGCGTCATCCTCTAAAATGCCTGCCCCACGTGATCAAGGAACACGCCATGAAACGCTCCCTGTCTCTGCCTCTCGTTGCTCTGATGACCGCCGGCTCGCTGCTGGGATGCCAGAATTCTGCCCTCAAGGGCACGCGACTGGAGGGGACGGCCGTGGACATGTCCTCCAAGGCGACGATCCAGGAGATCACCACGATGTACCAGGCCGGCGACTATCAGGGCGCTTATGCCACGGCCCGGCCGATCGCGTGGGACAAGTTCCGCGACGACCGCTACGAGGCGGCCTACCTCGCGGGTCTGTCGGCTCAGGCGCTGGGCAACCTGCCCGATGCGGACAAGATGCTCAACAAGGCGCTGGCGTCGGAAGACCAGGCGCTGGCGGCCGACGCGGCCGACGCCTTGGGGCTGGTGTACTCGCAGCAGGGCCGATACGCCGAGGCCCAGCGCATTTTGATGTGGGCCGCCGAGCGACTCGAAGGCGAGCGACAGGCCAAAGCCTATTTTTATGCCGGCATCGCCCAGCAGAAGCTCGGCCAATGGAGCCAGGCCCGCACGACATTGGTCCTGGCCCGCAGCAAGACGCGCGACGCGGGCTTTAACGCCCAGATCAGCGAGCAGATCAACGTCACCGGCTGGACCCTGCAGCTTGGCGCCTACACCCAGCGCGAACTCGCACGCCAGCAGGCGGAAAAAATCGCACAGAAAGCCACCGACATGAAGCTCGGCCTGCCGCGCCTCGTTGACGGCAAGGCCCCGACCGGCGAAGCAGTCACCTACGTCCACGTCGGCCAGTTCACCAGCTACCAGTCAGCCACCCGCTACCGCGACGCGCTGGGCACGCCGGGGGTCATCATCCGTGGGATGACGCAGTGAAGTGGATGAATAGACGTGCTCCAGACGAAGGCGAAGAACTTTTTTACGCTGCAACGAATGGCTTAATCGATCCTAAAGAGCAGGTCTGGTATGTTCGCCTCGTACGAACCGAAATAGGGTGGTGGAAATACTACGCACAGGTTGTGTTGGCGGTAGTTCTAAGCTTGGCTGTTACATTTGGGATTGAAAAACTTTTTGAAATACAAAGTACTTTTTCCATTCCGATAGGAATTATTGCTTGCTTGCCATTTGTGAAATTCTCAAGCAAATACTTAGTAAGTTTGGAATGCCGTCTATACTCAAAAGCGGTCTATCGTGATAAAATCAGGCCTAACTTCTGCCTGATCTGTAAATACGACCTCAGGGGATCAATTTCGGAAACTTGCCCCGAATGCGGCGAACCGTTGGCGCCGGCGAGCAATGTCAGCGAGGAAACCAACGAAAACGAATCGTTTTCTTGATGGCTCGCTGCGCTTGACCACGGGCGAAAAGGATAGCGTTAGCCGCCGCCTGCAAAGGCGGCGCGTTTGAGTCGTAAATCGCCTGCGCGCCGCCTTGGCAGTCGGCGGCTAACGGGGGTCAGTTCATGGCGAACGCTGCGTCATAATCACAGCCCAGCGCATGAGCGACCTCACGGTGCGTCACCTTGCCCGCGAGCATGTTCAGCGCGCTGTTGAAGTCGGCGCTTGTACGCACCAGTTTGTCCAACTCGCCCTTGCCTACCGCCTCGGCCAAGCGGATCACGTACGGCTGCGTCGCGTGGCACAGCGCCTGCGTACTTGTCCGGCCCACCGCGCCGGGCATGTTCGCCACGCAGTAGTGCACCACCTCGTCGATGATGTAGATCGGGTTCTGGTGCGTCGTCGGCCGAGTCGTCTCGATGCAGCCGCCCTGGTCAACACCCACATCGACGATCACGCTGCCCGGCAGCATGTCCTTGAGCATCGCCCTACTGATAAGCACCGGCGTACGCCCGCCGGGAATCAAGACCGCGCCGATGACCAGATCCGCCTTGACCGCGTGTTCATAGATCGCGTGCGCGTCGGAGTACACCGTCTTGACGTTGGCGGGCATGACATCGTCGAGGTAACGCAAGCGATCGAGGTTGACATCCATGATCGTGACATCCGAGCCCATGCCTGCGGCAACGATGGCCGCCTGCGTACCGACGACGCCCCCGCCGAGGATGAGTACCCGCGCCGGCTCAACGCCCGGCACCCCGCCGAGCAGAATGCCCCGGCCTTCCTGCGGCTTCTCCAGATATTTCGCGCCCTCTTGGATCGCCATGCGACCGGCCACCTCGCTCATCGGCGTCAAGAGCGGCAGCCGGCCAAGGCGGTCCGTCAGCGTCTCGTACGCCAGGCACGTCGCGCCGCTCTTGAGGCAGCCCTCGCTCAGTTCACGGTCGGCGGCGAAATGGAAATAGGTGAACACGACCTGTCCGGGCTTCAGCAGGGCGATCTCGCCGGGCTGCGGCTCCTTGACCTTCACGATCAAGTCGGCCCGGGCGAAGATCTCGCCGGGTGAATCGACGAGCGTTGCCCCGTCCTTGAGGTAGCGTGCGTCGTCGTAGCCGCTGCCGATGCCTGCCGACCGTTGGACGAGCACGCTGTGCCCGCGCTTGGTCAGTTCCTCGACGCCTACCGGCAGCATCGCCACGCGGTACTCATCGCTCTTGATCTCTTTGGGGACGCCAACGATCATGCCGTGCCTTTCGTAGAAGTTACAGTAGACATGATAATACGCAGGCAAGAGAGGGTGTACGAAAGCATTTGCGTCGCCGGGTCGCGTGTGTTCATGATGCGTAGAGCGGGGTCAGTCATGGATCGATGCTGCCCCGTCGCCGCGAACTTTTCTGTCGAGTCGGACAAAGCCATACCACCCGATGAAGGCGAGGATGAGCGTGACGGCGAAGACCCAGTAGCCGATGCCGTGCCACGCGCGGATGTGCAGGCCCAGGATGTCGCGTTCGGCCCAGCCGGTGTAGAGGAGCACACCCAGGAACGGTGCGATGAAGCCGCGGACGCCGGTGAGCACCTGATGGATCGACATGTAGGTGGCGGACTGTCCGCGGTCGGCAAAGTCCAGGTGGCCCAGTTGCCAGGCGAGTTTTCCGCCGCCGAAGACCAGGCCCTGGCTGATGCGTGGAATTAAGAGCAGCAGGATGAGGTAGCCGACGGACAGCCCGAAGATCGCGGCGATGGCGGTGACGATGAAGCTGCTGGCCTGGGTGACAAGCCAGAGCAGGCCATGACGGGAACGGAAGCGTGCCACGTGGACCGTGTCCAGATAGTGTGCCCAGAAGGGGATACTCAGCGCGACAAAGAGCTGAACGATGGCGGAGGCGAGCACGATACCCACGAGATACGCGCGGAGGTCCAGTGGCCCGGGCAGGTCGATGCGCCAATCGGCGGGCAGGGCGTCGACCTGTTGTGCGATGAAGGCGATCATCGCGGTGTTGCCGGCCATGGTTGCGATCCCGCCGAAGAACTGCCAGATCATGTAGCCGCGAAAATCCTTGTCGGTCATGAGGATGCGGATGGCCGAGATGCGGACGGGCGGGCCGGGGTTGTCGGCACTGCCGATGGTCGGCGCGAGTTCTTCACGGTTTAATAGTTTTTCACGCCGGATGCGCATGCCCAGGTACGTGAAGACCCCGCCGACACCGACCACTGCCGCACCGACGTAGACCGCGCGGAAGAGCCAGGGGTTGTCTTGCAGATAGTGGTCAAAGAGTCCGGCGATGGCGGCCGGGACTGTCGCCAGCAGCAGGGTGTTGACGAGCATCAGTCGGCCGGTGATGCGCGACCGGTTCTGCAGCGGGTAGTTGGCCCGCCAGATGATGGTGCGGGTGTTCATGGCCCCGGCGTAGAGGCATCGCGCCAGGACAAAGAGCGCTATCAACAACGCAGCACCCTGCGGGCCGGTGGGGATCAGGGCGATGGCGAGGATCAGCGCAAGGATGCCCGCGTGCATCGTCGCGAGCATGGTGGTCTTGCGTGCCTGGCCCACAAGGGCGAGGTGAAGTTCGCGAAGTTCGGCGCCGCGAGGATCGTCGCCAGCCCGATGGGCCCGACTTTAAAGAGGATCGTCGCGACGATGCCGACGAAGCTCGCCTCGATCATCGACAGCGGGAAGGAGAAGCTCACCTCACCCATGAGCTCGCGCGCGTAAGTCGGTCGGACCAACGCCGGCTGCGCCCTGGGAGAAAAGCCGCGGAGGTAAGCAAGCACGGGCATGGCGGCAGATCGTAGGCGATCCAGTCGATCAGAGCACGAAGCGCAAGCGAGTGACACGAATCGTATTGTTCACTTCACACGCTGATGTTTCTTGCCCTGTGAATCCATTTAGTTCACCGCGTACCGCTGATACCAATCCCACAGCTTCGCCAATCCCTCGGCCACGGGCGTCTGCGGGTTGTAGCCCAGGAGTTGGCGGGCCTTGTCGATATTCGCGAACGTGATCGCCGGCTCACTCGGCGGGGCCTTGGGGCAGTCGAGGATCGCCTTCTTGCCGATGAGCTCTTCGATGATCGTGACGAAGTCGGCCATGAGCACCGGCTCGCCGCGGCCGAGGTTGATCACTTCATAACCCAGCGGCCGATCGATCGCCCGGGCGACGCCGTCGACGATGTCGTTGACGAAGGTCCAGTCGCGTTTCATCTGCCCGGCATCGAAGAGGGTGATCGTCTTGCCGTGGTAGATCGAGTCGGTGACCATGAAGGGCATCATGTCCGGCCGGGCGCGCGGGCCGTAGACGCTGAAGAACCGCACGGCCGTGAAGTTCATGCCGTGCAGGTTGTGATAGGTGTAGCCCATCAGCTCGATGGCTTTCTTTGACGCGGGATAAGCGCTCAAAGGCTTGTTGCAGGGATCGGTCTCGATGAAGGGCAGGTTGTCGGTGTGGCCGTAGATGCTGGAGGTAGAGGCGAAGACGAAGTTGCCGGTGGCGTGGGCCTTGGCCGCTTCGAGGAGGTTGACCGAGCCGACGATGTTGACGTCGGTGTAGAGCGGGGCCCGGCCGATGGAGTAGCGGACGTTGGCCATCGCGGCCAGGTGTGCGACGGCTGCGGGCTTGTGGATGGCGAAGATGTTCATCATCGCCTGGGCGTCGCGGATGTCTTCTTCGTAGAGCGCGAAGTTCGGGTGGCCCTTGAAGGCGGCGACGTTGTCGCGCTTCTGCTCAACGCTGTAGTAGTCGTTGAAGTTATCGATCCCCACGACGGACCGGCCCTGTGCAAGCAGGACCTCGGCCAGGTGCGAGCCCACCAGCCCGGCAACGCCGGTGATGAGAATCGGGTTTGCGATGGCGGATGTGGGATGGCGGAGGGTGGATGGACTCATGGTGATGGCTTTGTTATCGGCATGACGAAACGGGCCGTAACCCGGCGGTTAAACCAGCAGAGTTTACATCGGCCATCCGCCATCCCACCTCCGCCATCACTTGACCGGGTTTTTGTATTTCTCGTCACGACGCAGGGATTCTCGGTATCTGCCGAAGCTGCCGGCGGTGGCACGTTCGACGGCGGCGATGACACGCTGGACCTGCGGGTGATCAGGGTAGGTCGCTTTAAGCTCGGCCAGCGCGGCGACGGTGTGGCCGATGCCCTCGCCCTCGGCGATGTTCTTGTAGAGCAGCCGCCAGGCGTGCTTGAGGCCCGCCAGCGCGTCTTTGCCCAGCTTGTGGCGCTGGACGGCGACGGCGTTGACGGCCCGGACCCTGGCGGGGTTGCCCTCGACGAACATGAAGGGCGGGACATCGTGCACGACGCGGGTCATGCCGGCGACGAAGGCGTAAGCGCCGACGGTGACAAAGTGGTGCACGGCCGAGGCGCCGCCGATGGCCGCGTGGTCTTCGACGAAGACGTGGCCGGCGAGCTGCACGGTGTTGGTGATGATGACGTGATTACCGATCGTGCAGTCGTGGGCGATATGGGCGTAGGCCATGATGAGGTTGTCGTGGCCGATCGTCGTGACGCCGGTGTCGGCATCGGTGCCCTTGTGGATGGTGACGTGCTCGCGGATCTCGTTGCGGTCGCCGATGATCAGTCGCGAGTCTTCGCCGGCGTACTTGAGGTCCTGCGGGTCGCCGCCGAGCACAGCCCCGGGCCAGACGACGCACTGCTTACCGATGGACGTGTGGCCGTAGACGCAGACATTGGATCGCAGTTCGGTGCCTTCATCGATGGTGACCGCCGGCCCGACGTGGCAGAACGGGCCGATGGTGACGGCCTCGCCGAGGGTGGCGCCGCGTTCGATGATGGATGTAGGATGAACAGTAGGCATCGACGTTTATTCTGTTTTGTCGGCCTCAGCGTTAAACATATGTAAGCGATTTTCGCTGACCGACATCTCAAACACCGCAAGCACTATCTTGCTGAGCCCCTTCATAACCGAACCAAAAACGATGATCATGATTGAGATGAAGCCGATGTAAATCGATTGAATAATGCCTAAAAACCGGCCTTCGGCAACATAAAAGAGTGAGAGAAAAAGTGTGATCGTCGCAATGAGGAGTCCAATCAATCCGAGGATTGTTGCCATCGTTGCGAATTTAGATGCGCTGCGTTCGTAATCCTTCGCGTCGCTCAGCCAGGATGACTTTTCATAGAAATTTTTCATTGCCTGCGCCCTAGAGGATAAGAAAAGTCATTTAGCGTGAACAGCAATAGTCAGTCATCATCCACCATCATGAACTTCACTTCCGCTTCCGCGGCGAGTTCTTCGCCGACGTAGGCCCGGCAGCGCATATGGGCGATGCGGGCCCTGATTTTCACGGCCTCAGCTTCGAGGAACAGTTGGTCGCCGGGCGTTACGGGCTTGCGGAGCTTGACGCGGTCCAGCGAGAGCAGCACCGGGAGCTTGCCGACCTGTGAGAGCGACTGACCGATGAGCACGCCCGAGAGCTGGGCCATCGCTTCGACGACGAGTACGCCGGGCATGATCGGGGTGTTGGGGTAGTGGCCCTGGAAGAAGGGCTCGTTGATGGTGACGTTCTTGATGCCCACGGCCCGTCGTTCGCCGTCGATCTCGATGATGCGGTCCACCAGCAGCATCGGGTAGCGGTGGGGCATCATGCGGAACAGGCCGCGGATGTCCAGCGCTTCGACATTTTTGCCCATGTCGTTGTGGGTTTGCCTGCGGTGCTGGGCGATGAGCTTGCGGACGAGCATCTGGTTGAGCGCGTGGCCGGACTTGTAGGCGACGATGCGGCCCTTGATCGGCGCACCCAGCAGGTACAGGTCGCCGATGAGGTCGAGCATCTTGTGACGCACCGGCTCGTCGGTGAAGCGGAACTTGTTGTTGCCCAGCGGCTTGCCGTCGGTGCCGATGACCAGGGCATCGTCGACGGTCAGGTGCGGGAACAGGCCCGCGGCCTTGGCCTGCTCGGCCTCGGCCTGGGTGGAGAAGGTTCGGCTGGGGGCGATCAGTTTCTTGTAGTTGTCTTTGTTAAAGTCAAAGCTCACCAGTTGTCGGCCGATGGGCCCGTCGCCGTAGTCCAGCTCGTAGAGCAGGGTCATGTCCGGCTCATCGCTGGGGGTGGCGGCGACCACCGCGTCGCCATCGCGGACGATGATGGGCTCGGTGATGATCAGCGGCTTGCGGGGCGCGTCGTTGGCGGTGATGCCGGCGGTTTCGAGCGCTTCATAGAACGGCAGGGCCGAGCCGTCCATGACGGGGACTTCGGGCCCGTTGAGTTCGATGAGCAGGTTGTCCAGGCGGAGCGCGGCGGCGGCCGAGAGCAGGTGCTCGACGGTGTCGACGCTGGCGTCGCCCTGTTTGATGGCCGATCGGCGCGGGCGCTTGATGACGCGCGAGACCAGCGCGGGGATGTGCTGGTTGTCCAGGTCGGTGCGGACGAACACGATGCCGTGGTTGGCCGGCGCAGGCTTGAAGGTGAGCGTCACGGGCTGGGGGTTAAACAGGCCCGGGCCCGAGATCGTCACCGGCTTGTCGATGGTCTGCTGCGGCTGCATGCGTTGCGTGAGCGTGGGGGGTGTTTCTGCGGGCTTAATAACGTAGCGACGATTGCGAGTTGACCAACTGATTTGACCAACTACGGTCTAAGGCCGTGGGCTTGGCGAGCTTAAAGGTCTTTCAGATACTTTCGGACCTGCTTCATCATTTCGGGCAGTTTCTTGATAGCCAGTTCTTCGCGGATTTTATCTTTCAGGGGTGAAGCGGGGTATCCGCCCCAGACTTCGCCGTCGGGGATGTTGTTGATGACGGCCGCGCCGCCGGCGATCTGACAGCCCCTGCCGATGTTGATGTGGTCTTTGATCATAGCCTTGCCGCCGATGATCGTGCCGTCGCCGATGGTGCACGACCCTGCGACGCCGACACAGCCGGAGATGATGACCATGTTGCCGATGCGGCAGTTGTGGCCGATCTGCACGAGGTTGTCGAGTTTGCAGTGGTCGCCGAGGCTGGTGACGTCGAACTTGGCGCGGTCGATGGTTGTGTTGGCGCCTATCTCGCAGTCGTTGCCGATGCGGACGATGCCGATCTGGGGGATCTTGACGAGCTTGGGCGTCGGGCCGGACTTATCGAGGCGGTAGCCAAAGCCGTCGGCGCCGATGACCACGCCGGGGTGGAGGATGCAGCGGTCGCCGATGATGCAGCGGTCGCGGATAACGGTGTTGGACCAGATTTCGCAGTTCTCGCCGATGGTTGCGTCGTCAAAGACGATGACGCCGGCGTGGAGAGTCGTGTTTTTGCCGATCTTGACGCCGGGTTTGACGACGCAGTTGGGACCGATGCGGCAGCCTTCGCCGAGCGTGGCGGTCTCGGCGATGAGGGCCGAGGGATGGACACCCTTGGGCGGGCGTGGCCGGGGCGGGGCAAAGAGGGCCAGGACCTTGGCCATGGCCAGGTCGGCATTTTGAACGACGATGAGGGCCTTGCCGTCACCGGGCTCAAGCGCGATGCCGTGTCCCACGAGCGCGGCGGAGGCGTGGCTTGCAGGCCACTTGTTGGCGTACTGCTCGTTACCGATGAACGTGAGTTGGCCGGGCTGGGCCAGATCGATCTCGGAGAGCGACTGGATAGTCAGGTCGCCTGGGCCGATGAGCTTTCCTTCGACCAGGTCCGCGATCGCTTGGGTCGTCTGCGACACCGCTGTTCCTTGCAGGGGGTGAGTTACAAAAGAAGGCCCCCGGCAGCTATACCGAGGGCCTGTACTTGTGTGCGGGAGACAGATCAGTTGCCGCCACGGTTGAGGTGGTCCAGGTTCAACTGCTCGAGCACCAGCGGCGTGAGGTTCACGCGGTCGGTGCGGTAGATCACCCGGCGGTTGCCGATGGCCTGGACCAACTGCTCGGGGTTGAGCTGGTCAAAGTCGGCAATCGGCGTATCAAACATCACCATGTCGTAGCCCACGCGCTCGGCAACAGCGGCGACGGTCTTGTCGATGTCGCCGTACAGCTCGATCAGGAACGCACGCTGGTCACGCAGGATGTACTGCTGCTGGATCTGCTGCCAGGCCTGGAACTCCGAGAGCGCTTCGATCACTTCACGCTCTTTCTTGGCCCGGTCCTGTGGGTTGGCGATCACGTCCAGGTCCGCACGCATCAGGTTGATCTTCTTCTCCTTCTCCTGGGCCTCAGCCTGCAGAGCGGTGCGCTTCTTCTGCATCTCCGCCTGGAACGACACGTTCTTGTTGCACTTGGCGATCAGCTCGGCGACGTTGACCACGGCGACGGCGGTCTTCTCAGCCTTGGCCTGGGCCTGCGCCTGCAAGCGCTGCACCCCCAGGCCCGTCAAACCAACCCCAATCGTGGCGGCGGCAATCAGGCAGATCATCATTCGGCTATGTCGGGTCATCGGTGGTTCCTTCCCGGGTATCAGTGGTTCGGTTCAGAGTCAGGGTCCTGTTCGGCAAACAGCCGAGCATCCTAGTCTACCAGACGACGGCGGGGGGGTTGGGGTTTCGGGTCTGGGAGTTGGGGTTAGGATTTCGTACTTTTGCACGTCTGACCGCCTGGCAAGGAAAGAGTCTTACGCGCAAATCAACATGCCTCAACCCCTAATCCCCAAACCCCATCCCCCAAATCCCACCTCACCCCATCGCCAGCTTCGTAAACACCAGCGCGTCGTACAACGCATGTACCGCCACCACGATCCCGAAGCCCCGGCCAAGGTACACCGCCGCGAAAAACAGCCCCGCAACCATGAAAAACAACAGCTTGCCCATCGCAAACTCGTGGTGACCGCCCAGAAACGCAAAGTGGATCAGCGCAAAACCCAGCGACGACAGCACCACCGCCGCGATCGTGCAAACCTCCTCCGGCAGCGACAACAAGTCCTTGGCGATCGTGTGAACGAGCGCGATCCCCATCATCCGAAACACCAACTCCTCATATATCCCGGCCCCGATGGCGATGACCATCGTCTTCCGCCAGCTTCCCCAGTCGATGTTCGACAGGCCCGCGGCCGACATCGGCTCACGCACCAGCGCACTGCCGAGGATAAAGAGCGGCAGCGACAGCAGCATCGACTCGACAAACATGACCAGGTACAGCCTCGGCTCGGGCGTCCACGGGTCTTTCTTGCGCAACAGGTGCATGCCCAGCAGCGCCGCGACCACCGCGATCGCCGGCAGGTGCACGCCCGTCATGCCAAAGACCGCAAAGAACTGCCCCAGCAACCGGTTGGCGGTCAGTTGCGTGTTACCGAGCAGCGTCACCGCGCCGATTTCGTAAACCACCAGCAGCGGCAGCAGGAAATACAGCGACTGCAGCGGCCACTGCGAGCGGTCCCAGTAGGTCTGGATGGAGTTTTTCCCAGTGATAGTGCTGCGTCCGTGCTTGGGCTTTGAACTGTCAGCAATCAGCATTCAGCTCAAGACACACAGCTTAAGCAATCTAACTGCTGGCTGAAAGCTAATGGCTGAAAGCTGAACGCTCAATACGTCAACACCGCGTGCGCCTCGCCATAGCGGCGCAGCTTCTGCCGTCCGGGCAGGAACGACAGTTCGATGAGCACCGTGACGCCGACAATCTCGCCGCCCATCTTTTTAACCAGCTCGCAGCAGGCCTGCATGGTCCCGCCGGTGGCCAGGAGGTCGTCGACCATGAGGACCTTCTGGCCGGGGTTGACCGCGTCGGTGTGGATCTCCAGCTTGTCGGTGCCGTATTCGAGTTCGTACTCCATCGCGTGGGTCGAGTAGGGCAGCTTGCCGGGCTTACGGATGGGCACGAACCCCGCCGAGAGCGCCTGGGCCACCGCCGTACCGAAGATAAACCCGCGCGACTCGGCCCCGCAGACCAGCTCGACGCCCTTGCCCCGGTAGGGGTTGGCCATCATCTCGACCGCCAGCGCCAGCCCCGCAGGGTCACGCAACAAGGGCGAGATGTCCTTGAACACGATCCCGGGCTTGGGATAGTCAGCAATATCACGGATCAGGGTGTGCAGGTCCATGGTGGGGGTTGGGGAATGGGGTTTAGGATTTGGGGCAAGCAGGCTGAGGTTTCCCAGTCGTTTCAGGTTGTACCATGTTCGGTTGCATTAGGTCATGGCGAACAATCGATGTTGCCGATGCGTCTTGCGGTTACGAAGCTTTGAAGCCCTCGTCGCCCGCGCCCAACCCCTAAACCCCAAATCCCAACCCCCCACTCCCCATGGACGCATTCCACATCAACGGCGGCAAACCGCTCCGCGGCACGGTCCGCATCAACGGCTCCAAGAACGCGGCCCTGCCACTCATGGCCGCCGCGCTCCTGACCACCGAACCGGTCACCCTCCACGGCGTGCCCGTCCTCTCCGACATCCGAGCCATGCAGGAACTGCTCGGCTCCCTGGGCCTGTCCTTCTCCACAAACACCCCCCACGCCGACGCTGAGCCAAGCGAAGCGTCTGGTCCCCCAGCCCAAACCCCCCGCACCTTAGCCCCGCAACCGGCCCTGACCGCCGCCGGCAAATCCGCCGACCCCCGCTACGCCGGCCTGACCGAACTGATTAAAAAACCCGTCACGCTCAAAGAACCCGGTGCCGAGCGCAGCGAAGGTCCGGATCGCGCTGCCCGAAAATTCACAAGCGCCCCCGGTCAATCGCTCACCATCACCACCCTCGACAACACCCCCACCCTCGCCCACTACGACATCGTCCGCAAAATGCGGGCCGGCATCTGCGTGCTTGGCCCACTGCTCGCCGCCCGTAAAGAAGCCCGCGTCTCCCTGCCCGGCGGCTGCGCCATCGGTGACCGGCCGGTCGACC
>JBGSTE010000256.1:0-2209 GCA_041736655.1 Phycisphaeraceae bacterium
GGATCGCCGAGAAGTGATTGAGGAAGTCCAGCTAATCAGAAATAGCCGGCGGCTTTTCACTAAGCCGCTGAACTGCTAAATGAAATGCGATAGCATAAACGACCCATGCCACGCACCTTGAACATCGCGCTGCTGCAACACGCCTGCCCGGTCGAGGCAACGGTCGCCGACAACGTGCAGACGTGCTGTCGCCTGGCGCGTCAGGCTGCCAAGGACGGCGCGCAGCTTATCGTGACGCAGGAGCTGTTCACCGCCCACTATTTCCCGCAGGTCGAGGATGAGTCGCTGTGCAACCTCGCCGAGCCGATCCCCGGGCCGACGAGCCGGGCGCTGGCAACACTCGCCGCGGAACTGAAGGTCGCCATCAGCGCCTCGCTCTTTGAAAAGCGTGCGCCCGGCGTCTACCACAACACGACGGTCACGTTCGGGCCCGACGGCAGCACCATCGGCACGTATCGCAAGATGCACATCCCCGACGACCCGCGGTTTTTTGAGAAGTACTACTTCACGCCCGGTGACCTGGGCTGGCAAACGTTTGACCTGCCGATGCCGCGTCAAGAGGCCCGCGTCGGCACGCTCGTCTGCTGGGACCAGTGGTTCCCCGAGGCGGCCCGGCTCACCGCGCTGCGCGGCGCGGAGCTGCTCCTCTATCCCACCGCCATCGGCTACTACAACCACCCTACGCAGGGCGAACCGGCCGACGTCCGCGAACAACAACGCCTGGCCTGGCAGACCCTCATGCGCAGCCACGCGATCGCCAACGGCATCTACGTCGCCGCCGCCAACCGCATCGGCACCGAACGCGACCTGACCTTCTGGGGCTCGTCCTTTATCTGCTCCCCCGACGGCAAAATCATCGTCGAGGCCAGCGCGGACAAGGAACAGGTGCTCCACGCCACGCTGGACCTTGACCGCATCGAAGCCCAGCGCCGCGGCTGGCCCTTCCTGCGTGATCGGCGGATCGACGCCTACGATGGTCTGCTTCGCCGACTGATCGACACGGACGGCCAGGCATGAACCCGCTGCTCTACATCCTGCCGATGTGCGTCGCCTACGCACTGCTGCGTGCGTACCTGCACCGCAAGGCCAAGCGGAAGATGTGGATGATCCAGATGCTCATCCTCGCAAGCTTCATGTCGTGCGTCTGGTTGTATGAACTCTGGATACTTTTTTCGCGTAACGGTTGATCCATGCTCGAACCCCACCCCACGATTGACACCATCGACGACATCGACCGGCCCACGCAGAGCGCGCGCGAACTGGGCTACCGCTGCCCCGGTGAGTTCGAGCCCATCGCCTGCGTCTGGGTCGTCCCGCCACACAACGAGGAGACCTGGCCCGGCTGCTTCGAGGCGGCCCAGGCCCAGCACGCCGACTGGGTCGACCTCATGCGGCCCTATGTCGAGGTCCGCACGCCCGGCGAGTTAGGCATCGACACCGACGACTCCTGGATCCGCGACTTCGGGCCGATTTTCGTGGTAAAAACGCAGGAACGAGGATCGCGTAGTGAGGATCGAGTGCCAAGCCCAAAGGGTGGCAAGCCGCAATCCTCGCGCCTCGCTCCTCTCGCCTCGCCCCTGGCTTGCCACGACTTTCACTTCAACAGTTGGGGCGCCAAGTACGAAGCCGTGCGACCCAACGACGACGTCGTCCCCCAGCACCTGGCGATGAAGCTGGGTATCCCGCTCTGGGTCCACGACTTTGTGCTCGAAGGCGGCAGCATCGAACTCAACGGCAAGGGCACGGTGATGACCACCCAGCAGTGCCTCTTTAACGCCAACCGAAACCCGTGGGCTACACCCGAAGCGATCCAGCAGATGCTCCACGATGCGCTGGGTACACGGCACATCATCTGGCTGCCCGGCGGGATCGCCGGCGATGACACCGACGGCCACATCGACGACGTCGCGCGTTTCGTCTCGCCCACCTGCGTCACCGTCGTTGTCGCGCCCAAGGGACACCCCGACCACGCGGTGACGCAACGCAACTTCGACGCCCTCAAACAAGCCCGCGACCAGGACGGACAACCCCTGCACATCGTCGGCCTGCCCGTCCCCGAACCCATCATCTACGACTTCCCGGAACTGCCCAGCGTTGAAACGCCCGGTCCGGCCCCGGTCCCCGCGAGCTACGCCAACTTCCTGATCGCCAATGATGCGGTCTTCGTCCCCGTGTTCGATCAGCCCACCGACGACATCGCCTGCGGCGT
>JBGSTE010000336.1:0-2421 GCA_041736655.1 Phycisphaeraceae bacterium
CGGCTCTGGTCGCTGGACTACCTGCACAACCCCGAGGCTCAGCTCGAGCGGATCGAGCAATCGATCGGCCGGGCGATGCGTGGCGAAACTTTTGATGCACCGGTCCCGACCGAGCTCGCTCTGATCGCTGATCAAACAAGCGTCAGTCGATCCACGCGCAGCGCGGTTGGCGACGCAGTGTCGGTCTATGAGCCCTTTGTCGCTGCCAGGCCCGAGGGCGACGCGGAAGCGTTCTTCAACCCGGCCAAGACCGCGCGCGTCCGCAAGACGCTCCTGAAAATCGCCAAGCGCGAGGCACCGATCCACCGCGACCTGCTGGCCAGGCGATTGACGGCGGCGTGGCAAGTCAGTCGGCTGACGGCCAAGGCCCTGGAGCGTGTCGAAGCGGTCATCGATCAAGCCGTGACCGAGGGCGAAATCAAGCGCGAGGGGAGCTTTCTCTGGCTGCCCGAGCAGGACCCGCAGCGCTACGCGGGCTATCGCGCTGCGGCCGATGGCGGTGATGCGCCGCGCGATCTGGACGAAGTTCCGCTGCAGGAGTTGGCGTCGGCGGTGCTGTCCGTGCTGCGACGGACGATTGCGATCCCGCGCGAGGATTTGCAGCGTTCGGTGGCGGAGCAGTTCGGGATCTCTCGACTCACACCGCGTATTCAGCCGATAGTCGACGAAGCAATCGGGTCGATGCTCGACAGCGGCGCCTGCGTGATCGACGCCTCAGGCAAGGTGGCGCTGCCGTAACAGGATGTACGCAACCCGCCGGCCTGGCGGGTTGCACTTGAAGGAGTCGGTCGACGATGCGGATCAAACTGGAAGTGTGTATCGCTTCGCTTCGGGACGCCATGATCGCGACACAGGCGGGCGCATCCCGGCTGGAACTCAACAGCGCCTTCGAGCTCGGCGGCCTGACGCCTTCGCCGGCCATGACGGAACTGGTCGTCGAGGCGGCCCAGTCCACACGCTGCAAGGTCATCGCGATGGTGCGTCCCAGGCCCGGCGGCTTCGCGTACGACGATGATGAACTGCGCGTGATGCAGCGGAACATCGACTTTCTGATTCAACTGGGCGTCGACGGCGTGGCGTTCGGCGTGCTGCACGCGGGCGGCACGGTAAACTTGCAGGCCTGCCGAAAGCTCATCGGCAAGGTCGCCGACGCCGGCCGCGAGGCCGTGTTTCACCGCGCCTTTGACCTCACGCCGGACCCGATCGCCGCACTGGACATGCTCATCGCCCTGGGCTTTGACCGCGTACTCACCAGCGGCGGCAAGGCCACAGCTTTGGAAGGCGCTTCCAATCTTCGCACACTCATCGAACACGCCGGCAAACGCATCGAGGTGCTGCCCGCCGGCGGGATCCGACCACACAATGTCGCCGAGCTTGTAACACAAACCGGCTGCACGCAGGTCCACGCGGCGCTCCGCGTCGATCAGAACGATGCTTCGACGCAGGCCAACCCGACCCTGAACCTGGGCACCACCACCGCCCCCAACTCCGCTTATAGCGCGACCGACCCCGCCAAGGTGTCGGCCATGATCGCGGTACTTGCGAAGTTGTGATACCGAGCTAATTTTGACATCACGCCATGCAAAGGGTGCCCCGGCAGCTTGCCGGCCGGGACGAATCCTCTGTAACACGCCGGGCCGGCAAGCTGCCCGGGCACCCATCAATCTCAAAGCAGGTTGGGTATGAGTTGCATCGCGCGGCAGAGCCGCGTCGCTTCAGTCATTAGACTCACTCACGCCGACACCGGCACGGGCTCGACGCGCGTAAACGTGCCGGCCCGACACACGTGATACTCAAACAAGTGGTTGGTGGTGTGCGTCGTTGCGGCCCCGACGTTGCCGTGTTTATCGATCGCGATCAGCGCCAGGCCGCGCTTGGCGTTGGCCCGGTCACGCTGGATCATGCTTCGCAGGACCGATGCCCCGGCGTCGTCGGGGGACATCCCACTGCGCATCGCATCGACGACGCGGACGGCCACGGCATGTCGCGCCAGCTCCTCGCCAATGCCCGTGCACGCCACGCAACCCGCCTGATCGTCGGCGTACAGCCCGCTGCCAATAATCGGCGAGTCACCGACCCGGCCGGGCCTCTTAAAGCCCAGCCCGCTCGTTGCGACGCATGCGATCGACTGGCCCGCGTGAAAGCCCAGCAGCCCGAGCGTGTCGTGGCCGACCATGCGATCGCGGTCGGCCTGTCCCTGCTCGACTGGTCGTTTCCACTGCACATAGGCCTCGCGCGTTTCATCAGTCAGGAGTTCGTCAGGCTCGTAGCGCCTAAGCCCCTGCGCCAAGGCAAAATCGTCGGCCCCTTGCCCGGCGAGCAGGATGTTGTTTGTGCGATCAGCTACAGCTCGCGCGACCTTGATTGCCGGGCACGTCACCCGCAGTGACGCCACCGCGCCGCAGCGCAGGTCGCTGCCGC
>JBGSTE010000447.1:0-1586 GCA_041736655.1 Phycisphaeraceae bacterium
GGCCCTCGACGAAGCGCGCCAGGTCGGTCGTCGCGTGCAGCTGGGCCCCGGCCGGCAAGGGTCGCACCGCCTGGCTTCCCAGTTCCCAAGCGAGCTGGTTGTTGGATTTCATCGGCCCGCCGGGCTGTTTTGCCGTTGCCAGTTGTGTCAGTCGCTCGGCGGTACTCAGCGGGTAGGGCTTGCCGCTGCGCCCGTCTACATAAAAGCGCACCATCTGGGCGATCTTGACGATGTCCTGTGCGCCGACCTTGAAGATGGTCAGGCTGGTCGCGGGCTGGTTGTTGTATCTCGCTTCGAGGTCCGACTCGACAAAGCCCTCGGTGATCGTGGCCAGGTCGCCGACGGTGATGAGCGAGCCGTCCTCGCGGGCGATGAGGGGGATGTTGCGGATGGCGTCGGCGCGTTCCTCAACACCGAGGGTCCGCAGCGACACGTTGCCGGTCTGATGCTTGATCGTCCCGCCGGGGATCTCGGTCATCCAGTTGCGGATGGTCTGGCTTACCTGCGGGAGCGACAGGCCGTATTCGAGCATCGCCACGGGATCGACGTCGACATTGATCTCGTAGTCGCGCGTCCCGCTGATGAGGATCTCGCCCATGCCCGGCAGCGATCGCAGGTCGTCGCGCACCGCACGGATGGCACGCTTCATCGCTACCGGGTCTTCGATGCCCGCGAGCACGACGCGGATCACCGGCAGGCGCATCTCGATGAGTTGGCTGGTGATCTCTTCGGATTCGTCGGGCAAATCCTGCAGGGCGTCGATCTCGCGCTCGACATCGTCCATCGCCGACTCGACATCGACTCCTTCCTTGAACTTGATCGTGATCCCGCCGCCGCCCTCGGCCACGGTCGTGCTGATCTCGTCGATCTCGTCGATCCCGCGCAGCGCATCCTCGACCTTGATCGCCAGCGAGGACTCGACCTCCTCGGGCGCAGCGCCGGGGTAGGGCAGGGCGATCGTCGCGGTGTCGGGATCGACCTCGGGAAAGAACTGCTTGCGGAGTGTCGTGCCCGCGGCGATGCCGGCGAAGATGACCGCCATCATCAGCAGGTTGACGACGACCGGCTTTCGCACGCCGAACTCGGCAATCCCGAAGTTCATGGCGTCTCTCCGCGCGACTCTTCGCCTTCGCCGCCGTTACGCGCGGTCTGAGCGCGATCGTCTTCTGGCGACTTGGGCTGGTCGTTGGTGATCACCGGCTCGACGCGCTGGCCGTCGAGGATCGACATCGATGCGCTCAGGACGATCAGCGTGCCGGTGGGCAGCGGCTCTTTGAGGACGACCCACTGCTCGTCGGGCAGGCCGAACTGCGGGAATCGGCCTTCGAGATCAAACGCGACGTGAGCGGTCTGTCCGACCACCGCGCCGTCGACGATCGTCCGCAGCCGGCCTTCCTGGATCGCGCGGGCGGGGATGATGACGCGGCTGCCGGGCTAGGCGGTGTCGAGCTTTGCAAGCGTGAATGCGCCGGCGGGGAGCTTGTACGGGCCGTCACCCTGAACGAAGTTACGCAGCGGGATGTGGGACTGATCGACCTCGGCGAAGACGGTGAAGGTCCGCGTCGGGCCGTCGATGACGCCGATGC
>JBGSTE010000482.1:0-1839 GCA_041736655.1 Phycisphaeraceae bacterium
GCTGGCGGGGCTGGTGGGGGTGCTGTCGCTGGTGGGGCTGTTCCTGCTTCGGCGGATGACACGGCGGAGGCTCGACGCCATCGAACGCGACATCGCCCAGCGGCGGCAAGCGGGGTCCGTCGGCCGGGTCGATGCCTGGAAAGCCGGGGCCGACCGCTATGTCGATAACGACAAGCTGCCCGACACTCAGCCCTACGACACCGAGCCGGACCCGGAACAATTCGACGACGACGACACGCACGGGCCACAAGGCGAAGCACCAGACAACGCGGCCGGTGCGATCAACGAAGCATCCGACGTCGATGAAGAGGACGAAGATGTAGAGCCCATGGACGTGGAGGACTTCTTCACGCCGCCGGGCTATGACGAGCCCAACCCCGAAGACGAGTCGGACCCCTTTGGCCTCTTTGAAGATAAACCCTTCCGCGAGTCTGAAGACGAAGAGGATTTAGAGGAGGAGGATGATGTTGAGGATGGGGATGAGGAGAAAGATGGGGATGCAGATGAGAGTGATGAAGAGAAGCGATGATGCGGCGAGCATCCATCGTTGGGTCGCTTAAAGAACAAAGCCCACGGATTGAATCCGTGGGCTTTTTTTGTCGTTCAATATGGGCTGGCTGGTATCACCGGCCGGCGTCGGTGCTGCGCAGCTTCTGGGTCACTTCGTCCAGGAGCTTCTTCGCGTCGGCGGTGGTGGTGAAGGCTTCCGGGCCTTTGCTTAAGGGCAACAGGGCCTTGCGGGCCTCGGCCAGCTTGTCGTCGTTGACCAGTTGACGGGCGGCATCGAGTTCCACCTGGGCCATGGCCTGGTATTCGCTGATCTTCTTATCGCGCAGCTCGGCGAAGAAAGGCGTCACCGGCGTCGCGGGCATCTTGTCCTCTTTCTTGGCTTTACCGATCTGCACCTGGATCAGGTGGCTGATCTTCGCGTCCTGCTCCATGATCTCGTCGATCTTCTCCATCGCCTGAACGTATCGGCCACGCTCAGCCTCGCGGTCGGCCTTGGCGGTCTCGGCCGGGACGCTGTCGATCCACTCGCGGACCTGAAGGATCGTCTTGCCTTCTTCGGTCGCTTCCTGTGGCTCTTCGTATGGCGCAAAGCCCAGCGCCTGGCCGTCGGCTGTGGTGAAGTACAGGTCCGGCGCCCAGTTGGAGGGGTCGACGACCTGCCGCTGGACCTTGTTGAACAGGGCCTGGGTCTTCTCGCTGTTGAGGCCGGCACTGTTCTCGCCCACGTAGTAAATGATCCGCACCATCTCCTTAGTCGGCTTGGCGCTGGCCATGGTTCGGCCCGATCCCAAGCACAACGGGCAGGTCGTCTCGCGGAACTGCTTGATGATCACCACCGGCACGTTGTACTTCTGAGCTTGCTCGAGCGCCTCGTCGGCCTGCTCGCCATGCAGCCAGCCCTCGTACTCAACGACCTCGGCCAAGGCGGTGCCTGCGGAGGTAAGCGACAGACCGATCGCGGCAAAAGCGGATAGCAGTGCGGAAGTACGTTTCATCGGAAAACCCCTTGGGGCGGAAAGTCGGAGGGACAGCACCGGAAGCGGGTGCACGACCCTATTGTATCGGATCGGGCCGGGTGGACCAAGCGAAAAAAGCAAGATTGGGGCAGAACACTGACTTAAACCGCCATTCGGCACCGGCCAAGCGTTGTGCAGCCGGCGCAGAACGCGGGGTTGCCGGGGGTGGTGGACTGGCAGCGGTTGCCGTCGGCCAGGGCGTCGCCGGCCTCGGGCAGGTGCAGTCGGCAGCGGCCGGTGCCAGCACAGGAATCGCACTCAGAGGCCTTGCCCGAGGCGTGCGAGAGACAGTGGCTAAGGCGCGAGTCGATCA
>JBGSTE010000053.1:0-2091 GCA_041736655.1 Phycisphaeraceae bacterium
AGGCGAGCACGATCAGCCCGACCATGATCTTGAGGAGGATTTCAAAGAGCCTGATGCCCCAGCCGCCGGCGTCGTAGAACCAGATGATGACGCCGGCGATGACGAAGAGGATCGCAGCGCACGCTTCTTTGGGCAGGTCGATGCCCAGGTTCTGCTGCATGGCCGCGGTGCCCAGCGAGAACTGCGGCATGGCCCAGACGAGGTTGGCGATCATGGCTGCGATCAGCCAGCCCCAGCCCAGCACGGGGTTGACGTGTTTATTGATGGCCTGGAAGGGTTTTTCGCCCGTCGAGAGCGTGACGTAGGCGATGGCCGAGAGCATGATGACGCCGAGGATCATCATCAGCGGCTGAAGCCAGAGCATGTTGTAGCCGCCGATGACGCCAATGTAGAGTGAGCCCGCCAGCGAGCCGCCACCAAGCGTGATGGCCGACTGGAGCCAGCCGGGGCCTGAGAGCCTGGTGAAGACGCCGAGCTTGGCTAAGAAGCCCTTGCCCTGGACAGCGGCGAGGGTAGCGCGGTCTTGTGCGATTTTGTCGTGGATGTCGTTCATGAGAGGCAGGCCTTTTGTATCCGCAGCGAATGCTGTGGCTCGTCACAGGATAAGGTCTTAGACGCGAGAGGCAAAGTTATACTCGTACAGGGTTGCACGAACATCCGGAAGTTGGATACGGATCGAAGGAATCACTATGCGTACAACGCTGTTGTTGCTGCTGCTGATCGTGATGGGCTGTGCCTCGCAAACGCACGTGAAATCGGAGCCTGCCCGGCACAAAATCATGAAACTGATCCCACATCCAGGCGGAGGGGTCATGAACGCGTGGGGCCTGATCGATGAGCAGGGACGAGTCGTAGTCGAGCCGCATTACTATGAGATCGGACCGTTCCGCGACGGCATGGCACAGGTCAAGCTCGATGACATGAAGACGATCGCCTTTATTGACATCAACGGAATGGTCCTGTTTACGCTGCCGAAGGAGGTCACAGACGTCGGCCCATTCAGCGAAGGCCTGGCGCTCGCGAACGTCGGCGGCAAGCGCGATGAGATCGATGGCATGGCCTTGAAGGGCGGCAAGTGGGGGTACATAGACAAGACCGGTCGTTGGGTGATTCAGCCACAATTCAAACTTCGATATACGTCAGACTATTTAAATGATCAGGCCGAAGTTTACACGCGCTACCTGCTCGACTCCGGCCGGTTCAGGAACGGCAGAGCGGCCGCACCGGTGGAAGGCGGCTGGGGGTTCATCGATCGCACGGGCAAGATCGTGATACCCGGACCTTACACGCAGGTCGCGGGGTTTTACGCAGGGCATGCGCATGTCGTCAACGAGCACAGCGAGCGCATCTCACCGAATTCGACGAAACAGGTGATTACACTCGACGCCGTGATCAACGTCGATGGCGAAATCATCTGGCAGACCGATTGGAGTCCATGGAATTAATCCCCGGCAGCTACACCGAATCCGACCACCCCTTCGCCTCGCGCGGCGGGCTTAAACTCGATGCGGCCCTGGCTGCCTCGGGCATCGATGTGAACGGGCTGACCTGTGTCGACCTTGGCGCATCCACCGGCGGGTTCGTGTCCTGCCTCCTCTTACGCGGCGCGGCGAAGGTCTATGCCGTCGACAGCGGCTACGGCATCCTGGACTACAAGCTGCGAACCGATCCGCGCGTAGTCGTGATGGAACGCAGTAACGCCCTGCATGTGGAACTGCCCCCGGAAGTTGTCAACACCGGCGTTGACCTGGTCACCTTGGACCTGGGCTGGACTAAGCAAGACAAAGCCCTCGCCGCCGCGCTGAGATGGTTGTCGCCGAAGGGGAGGGTGATCACGCTGGTCAAGCCGCACTATGAGCAGCCGCGGGCCACGCCGCAGCGCCGAGACAAAGGCAGCGCCAAGCCCCAGCCGATGGACGACGAACAGGCCCGCGCGGTCGCTCAGCAGGTCCTGCAAAAGGTCGGCAGCGACCTCTCGCTGGGCCTGCGGGTACTGGGCTCCTGCGACAGCCCGATCCACGGCAGCAAAGGCGGCAACCTCGAAGTCCTCGCCTGGCTGGGCAGGGTGTAGGGTTCGGGGTTCAGGGTTTG
>JBGSTE010000525.1:0-1380 GCA_041736655.1 Phycisphaeraceae bacterium
ACCAACGCACGCATCCTCCAGGCCTCCACCAGCGAGGTCTACGGCGACCCCACCGCCGAGTTCCACCCCCAGCCCGAACACTACCGCGGCAACGTCAACCCCATCGGCATCCGCGCCTGCTACGACGAGGGCAAACGCGCCGCAGAAACCCTCTTCTTCGACTACCACCGCTCCAACAAGGTCGACATCCGCGTCGTCCGTATCTTCAACACCTACGGCCCGCGGATGCACCCCTTCGACGGCCGCGTCGTCACCAACTTCATCGTCCAGGCCCTCAAAAACGAAGACCTCACCCTCTACGGCGACGGCTCGCAGACCCGCTCCTTCTGCTACTGCGACGACCTGGTCGATGTCATCATCGCCATGATGAATAACGACAGCCCCGGCTTCGTCCCCGGTACCAAATCCACCGATCCCGCCTTCGTCGGCCCGGTCAACATCGGAAACCCCGGCGAGTTCACCATCAAGCAGCTTGCCGAGCTGGTCATTGAGCTCACCGGCAGCAAGAGCAAACTCACCTACCTGCCGCTACCCAACGACGACCCCCTGCAACGCAAGCCCGACATCTCGCTGGCCAAGGAAAAGCTCGGCTGGCAGCCGAAGGTCAAGCTCGAAGACGGCCTGAAGCGAACGATCGATTACTTCAAGTCCGTCGACCTCGACAGCTTCCGCAAGCCCACCGACCACACCGCCCACAAGTCTTCTGATCGTGCAGCCAAACGATAAGTCAGTGAGGGTTTGCTTTTGAACGCCAAGGGGCCAAGGGGGCCAAGGCAGCCAAGTTCAAAGGCATTGGCCACAAAAAATCTCAAAAAAGCACAAAAAAGATCAATTTGATCTTCTTTGTGCTTTTTGAGCCTTTTTGTGGCTAATTGATTGATGTTTTTCTTGGCTGCCTCGACCCCCTTGGCCCCTTGGCGTTAAAAAACACTTGGCACAAAGCGCCCGGTCCGCTGCATGTATTGACGGTACTGATCGCCGAACACGCCGATCAACGCTTGCTCTTCGTTGCGGGCCTTGATGTTCATCAGCGTCACGTGCAGCAGTGCGACCAGCGCCATCGGCCAGCTCATGCACGTCACCGCCGTCAACACCACCATCGCCACGCTCAACGCGTAGATCGGGTGACGCACGAAACGAAACAGACCGGTCGTCACCAAGCGCTGCTCTTCATCTTCCTTCACGATCGCCACCGACCAGTCCCGGCCCATCTCCACCCAGCAGCACACCGTCACCAGCAGACACCCCACCGCGCCGACCGCCGACGCCCAGCGCACGGCCAACCAAGGCAACGCATACGCCTCGGTGAAAGGGCCAAACGGCGGGACGGCCTTGTGCAGCGCCAAGGCTGGCAACACGTTCCACGCGATGATCACCAGC
>JBGSTE010000543.1:0-1390 GCA_041736655.1 Phycisphaeraceae bacterium
GGCGGGGCGGTCGGCACCGTCGGCGCCAGCTACCCGATCCTGCCGCACACCGTCTCGGCGGAGTCCGCTTCAGCGGGCGGGGGTTTGACTGAATGGGAACAAGCCGGCCGCGCCACCCCGTGCCTCCGCTGCATCTTCGAACAGGCCCCGCCACCGGGCCTGAACCCGACCTGCGACACCGCCGGCGTCATCGGCCCGGCCGTGTCCATCATCGCCAACTTCCAGGTGCTCGAGACGCTCAAGATCCTCACCGGCAACCTCGACGCGGTCAACCGCACGATGCTGACGCTGGACCTCTGGGCCAACACTGTGCGACAGTTCAAGGTCGCGCGGGCATACGACGTGGGCGACTGCATGTGTTGCAAGCAGCGGAACTTTGAGTTTCTCGATGGCAAATTCGCGGCCGGCACGACCACGCTCTGTGGGCGAAACGCCGTGCAGATCACGCAGAATCTTGCTAACGGCCACAAGCTCGACTTCGACGAGATCGCCAAACGCCTCGAACAGCACGGCAGCGTCAAGGCCAACAAGTTCATGCTGCGGGCGGACATCGTCGACAACGGCGAGGCCTATGAATTAACACTCTTCACCGACGGCCGGGCTATCATCAAGGGCACGCAATCGGCGAGCGTCGCCAAGAGTGTGTACGCCAAGTACGTTGGCGCTTGATTTCAACCCCACATACAGGACTTAATATGGCATTGGAACAGGAAGTCAAGGTCTTCAATTTTCTGCAAGGCTACGGCGAGATGGTCCTTGCCGACATCACCGCGCAAGAGGCGTACAAGCTGATCTGTGACGGCGGGGTGAGCCCGGCCTGGATCATCGGGCACCTGGCCTTTGTCGCCAACCGCGTGCTGGCGATGACCGGCGGGACTCCGAAGATCGACTTCGACGCGTGGAAGCCGATCTTCGGCGGCGGCAGCCAACCCAAGGGCGATGCGGATAAAAACAGCTACCCCGCGTGGGAGGAACTACTTAAGACCTGGCGTACCGCTCACAAGGATGTGGCGGCCCATGCGCCGACGATCGGCAAAGACGCCCTCACCGCGGCCAATCCCAACGAGCGCATGCGCGGCGGCGGCCTGTTGACCGTGCAGGACTTCCTGAGCTTCGTCCTCACCGGCCACGAAGCGATGCACCTGAGCCAGCTCTCGACCTGGCGCCGTGTGCAGGGCCGGCCTGCGCTGTTTTGATTTTTTCGGGTAGGACAGGCATTCCTGCCTGTCGATCGGACAGACTCTTGTTGCCTCACGCTCGGCCGAAGAACTAGTTCATAAATTCAATAGCGCTACGAAGACAGGCAGGAATGCCTGTCCTACTGAATGTGAAACGATGATCTACCTCGACAACGCAGCAACGAGTTTCCCCAAGGCCCCGGGCGTCGGTC
>JBGSTE010000555.1:0-2031 GCA_041736655.1 Phycisphaeraceae bacterium
ATCGAGGCGGCCGGCAGCGAAGCGGTGGCCTGGCGTCGGGTGGCGGCGGTCTCGCTGGGGCTGATCTTCGACCGCTCGTACCCCTCGCGCACCAGCGTACTCTTGGAGGGCCACAACCCGACCTTGTCGCACCGGCCGGACGAGCCGGCAGAGCGAGTGGCCAGGCCCAACCCCGACGCGCCAGAGCCGGATGCCGGGCTGCTGGATTGGCCGACGCGCCGTGTTCAGATGCTGATCAGCCCGACGGATTACGACGTCTACTGGCCCTAATCCGTTTGTGTCAATGCGAAAAATTGTTCTTGACTTTCTTCATCGCCGATGGTTTGATGCGTGTGCGTACGAATTTTTCCGGTCCCCTCAGGTTGGTTGACTTTCAGGGAAAATATCATGAAACCTCAATGCAGCGTGGCGATTTCGTTCCGGCGGCTTCTGACCCTTGTCGTTGGTGTGCTGGCGCTTTTGGCCCCGGCAGGGCAGGGTGTTGCCCAGTCTTCGCCGGGCATTGACCTCACGATCTCGCCGGGCAAGGAGTACACCCAGCGATTCTCCTGGCTGCACTGGTGGGAGACCGAGCGTCCGCGTGCGCAGCGTTTCGAATTGTCTACCACTCAGGCAAAGTGGAGCACGGACCGGCAGGCCGCGGTCGAGCCCTACCGCCAGCAGGTGATCGATGCGCTTGAGCCGATCGTTAAAAACGTGTCAGGCGACGCCTACGTCCGCGCCGGCGCGGTGATGGCCCTGGCACGGCTGGGGCACGAAGACCTCGTCGATGTCATCGTCTCGGCCAAGCTGCTCGACGGCGCGGTCGAGCGTCTGGACCCGACCGGTGCGCCCTGGCCCTTTGGACTCATCGGGGATAACCACGTGCGCGTCCGCGTCGCCGGCTGGCTGGCGCTGGGCGTACTGGACACGCAGAAGAGCCGTGAAAAACTGATGGACGAGTTCGCGTGGGAGGTGTCGGTCGACGACCAGATCGCGCGCGTCACCGCGTTTGGCCTGCTCAAGGAACTGGGCAGCACGGAGCGCGCCTACCTCATCACGAAGATGCGCAACAGCAAGATCGCCGAGGTCCAGCGGATGGCGCTGTGGGCGCTGGATCAGCACGACACGAAAGAGAACGACCCGATCATGCGCGAGGCGATCCAGCGGCTGATCAGCCCGTACTCGGTGTCGCAGGCGCTGCTGGCCCAAGGCCCGATGCAGCGGCAAAAGAGCCACAAACTGCTCGAGACGGTGATCGATCAGCCCCAGAACCTCAGCGACATGCAGGTCTTTGGCGACATCGCTCGCGGCACGGTGTGGCAGTCCAGTTGTACCTTCGGCGTCAAGACGCAGCTCGAGGTCTCGGCCATGCTCGCGCTGATGCAGATCGAGCCGGCCCAGGGAGAAAACGCCCGTTCCCTGCGGAAAGCCCTGGAAAAGAAGATCCTGCAAGGCCCGGCCACACCGGGCCTGTTCGAGGCCATGCCCGAGGATGAAACCCTCGGCGGCGGGCCGGTGGCCAACTACGAGCGTGGCCCGGCGGCGCTGGCGCTGGCGATGCAGACGGTCGGCCGCGATGACCTGAACGACAACATCCGCACCCTTAAGAAACTGCTCGAAGGCGAAACGCGCGTGCGCTATCTCAAGTACCCGCGCGACAAGTTTGACAAGAAGATTCCCAACGCCGATCCGGTCTGGGTTGATGAGACGGTCAATCAGAATGGGCATCCGGCCCGCGGCTACGCGGCGGTCGCGATGGGCTTGCTGCTTGAACGGATGAACCCGCAGACCCGGCTGGGCAAAGAGCGGCCGATCGTGTTGTCTTCCAAGGCCCAGATGACTGGTCACATCAACGACCTGAGCAAAGAGCTGACGAAGGCGCTTGCCACCGAGCATGAGTCTGCCGACATCCGCTGCGGCGCGGCGATCGCGATGGGGCTCAGCGGGATCGATTCGTTCCGTCAGCCGCTGCGTGAAGCGCTCAAGGGCGTTGGCCCCGGCGACTCGGCGCTCTATGGCTACATCGTCGAGGCGCTGGCGATGCTCGAC
>JBGSTE010000599.1:0-1262 GCA_041736655.1 Phycisphaeraceae bacterium
CGCGGGGCAGGAAGTAGGCGATCGCCGCCTTGACCTGCTCAGGGCCCGCGTCAAGCGCCTGCGCCTTGTCGCCGATGACCCGACGCCACTGCGCCGCGTCGGCTCCCTTGGGTAAGGCCTGGTCGACGAGGTTTTCTGCCGTCGTCAGGTATCGCTCCATCAGCCCGCGCTGCAGGAAGAGCGAGTTGACGCTGTTGTCAAAGCCGCTTGCGCCGACCAGCTCGGGCGGGAACGAGGCCAACGCATCAAACTCAACCCCGAGCAGGTCACGCACCGTGTTGCCATACTCGCGGTGCGAGAGCCGGCGGATCGTTTCGTGGCCCGGGTGTGCGACCGTCGCATAATCAAACCGCACCACCAGTTCATCGAGCAGTTGGCCCATCGCCTGGCGTTCAAGGTCCGTCGGCTGCGGGGATTTTGCAGGCGGCATGTCGCCATCGCTGACCCGCTGCATCACGTTCATCCAGTGGTCGTGACTTTTGACCAGCGGCTCTTGTACCAGCATGGCCTCCAGATCGATCCCGCCCTTTGCGATGATCGCGTCGTGGCAGTCGATGCAGTAGGTCGTGAGCAGTTGCTCCAGTTGCTTGAGCGCGTCAGGCGTTGTTGTGTTCGCAGTCGCGGTCGCAGTCGGTGATGCTTGCGTTGCCGGCTGGGGCGGGTCCTGGAGGCTTAAAGAAATGGCCGGGCTAAACGCCAGCAACATGGCCAGACACACCAAAGCCAGGCCGATGCCCCTGCCAACGAGTAACAAGTCAACGCCCGGCCTGACCCGGCTCCGACACAAGCGAATCGACACGCGATACGCCTGATACCCAATTGACTCGGACCGCCTGTTCATCTTTTCCGGGCCTGCTGCGAAAGCCAGGCACTGCCTTTCTGCTGGATATCGATGTCAGAAACCATCAAGCATTACACTGATTCAATATAGCCCATGATTCTCTGTAAAGCCTGCATCGACTTCTTTTTTCGGGTTTGATGGCCAAGTGCAGGTAGGAAATGCGCCAAACCATCGGTGAATGGCGGAGGGCCGGCATTGCTATCCGGGATGCAAGCGATCCCCACGCGCTTATTCAAAATCCCGCAGCGAACCCGCCGGCAGCGACGCGCGCAGGGCGTTGAGCACCGCAAAGATATCGATGCACTCCTGCGCGATCGCGCCCGCGACCGGTGGCAGGTAGCCCGCGGCCGCGACGAACATCCCGACGATGCTCAGGGCCATGCCGATCAAGACGCTCTGCAGCGCGATGCGGCGCATCCGC
>JBGSTE010000635.1:0-1445 GCA_041736655.1 Phycisphaeraceae bacterium
GGCGCCGCGGCCATCGTCCTCACCGGACTCATCGACGACATCTACGGCATGCGGGCACGGGTCAAGATCGGCGGCCAGCTCTTCGCCGCCGCCGCCATCGCACAGGCCCGCGCGGTCGACGAACTGGTCCACCGCAGCTTCGAGATGCTGCACCTGGTGCCGTCAGACATGTGGATGCAGGTCATCGGCACCGCGATGATCGCCGTGCTCGTCGTCGGCTGCTGCAACGCGCTGAACCTCATCGACGGGCTCGACGGCCTGGCCTCGGGCGTCACCGCGATCGCCATGGCCGGCATGCTCGCCATCTGCGCCATCGTCATCGCCCGCTACTCCAACGACGCCGAGGTCATCAGCCACGTCGGCATCCCCATCCTCCTGAGTATCGCCACCATCGGCGCGGTCTTTGGCTTCCTGCCCTACAACTTCAACCCCGCCAGCATCTTCATGGGCGACACCGGCTCGCTGCTCCTGGGCTACCTCTGTGTCACCACGATCCTCTTCATCGGCCGACTGGACGACGACGCGGGCCTGGCCCCCCTGGTCTTCACCGGCGCGGTCATCTGCTTCGCCCTGCCGCTGACCGACACCGCGCTAGCCATCGTCCGACGCAAGCTCCAGGGCAAGCCCATCTTCGCCCCCGACGCAATGCACATGCACCACATGTTCCGACGCTCCGGGCTTTCCGTGAAGCAGTCGGTCTTCTGCATGTACGCCCTGGGCCTGGTCTTCGCCTTCACCGGCGTGACGCTCGTGGCCCTGTCGCTTCGCTGGGGCCTGGCCATTACGTTCTTCGCCCTGACCGTTCTGGTCATCCTCTTCACCGGCTACCGGGTCAGTTGCCGATTGCAGCGGAGCGAAACCGCGCACCCCAAGCCGGCCGAGGCCCCGGAAGAACGCGAAACCCATGCGTCGGCCCCGGACAGCATCCCCTCTCCTGAGCGTCTGATCGCCGCCGAGGCCGCCCCGCTCGAACCGGCCGGCAAGGCCTGACCTGCCCGACAGCCACAGTCGCTCCGGGGCGATTGTTCAATCGGCGGTTGCGGGCCTGCTTAACCCTGATACAATGTCCCTTCGCGGTTGACCTAAGTCGGCCGTCCTGCCGGTGGCTCGCATGGCGTGCCCCGGAGGTATTAACAGACGTACAGGACGTACATCTACCGGTCGGCGTGAGCCGTATCACGCCTGCCGATCTTTTGAACCCCTCGCCGGCCAAACCGGACGAGGCCCTTGCGGGTCACGGAAATCCGCCACGGGTCCGATCGGGCCAAGGGCTTTTTCTTCCGTCTTACGCGCGGCTCGATTGCAAGCCCCGCCCTTCAGGAGCACTTGTCAATGTCTTCACTGGCCAAAGAACTTGTCGACGCCGGCATCCACTTCGGACACCGCTCGACCCACTGGAACCCGAAGATGGCCCCGTACATCTTCGGCAAGCGCAACAAGATCCA
>JBGSTE010000643.1:0-5806 GCA_041736655.1 Phycisphaeraceae bacterium
CCTGGTCGATAACAGCCAGATCGCCGTTAGGCAGCGCCTCGATCGCGTTGGCAAGCGAATAGTCCCGGTCAACCGGGACGGTCTCGAATGCCAGCGTGATCGGGTCGATCTTGACGAGGTCTCGGAAGAATTCGATGACAAAGATAGCGCCATCGGGCGCGATACTTAGCTTGCGTGGGGAAAAGAACGTGTACGAATCGCTGAGGTTGGTCGTTTCTCCCGTGGCAGGATTGATTCGATACAGGTCTACACCGGTGGTGGCGATCACGCTGCCGTCGGCCTCGAGGGCAATGTTGCGATAGATGAAACTGGGTGCCTCCGCAACATACGTGATGATCCCGGTCGCCGGGTCGTAACGGCGGATATAAGACGCCTGGGTGAACAGCAGCGTGCCGGCGGGCTCCAGCAACAACTGGCCTGGGAGCGATTCGACCCCCGGCGGATTCGCAGGGCTGAAATACATCGGCGTGGCAGTCGGCACGGCCGGATCGACAAGACGCAACGTCTCGAAAAACTCCGTGATGACAATCGCATCATTGACCGTCGTCAGGCCCTGGGCCGCGAACGAGCCCGCCAACGCAAACCCGAGCGTGACAGACTGACCGAATGTAAGCTTCGACATGGTTTCTCCATCCTTTACTGGTCAGTGCCCGGCAACTGATAACCCGAACGAGCAGAATGTATCAGCCTGAACTTTTTTGTCGATAACCCGTTGTTGGTAGTTTCGGGCTGAAATGAAGCCAAAAAGCGATGCCCACCATTGCCCACATCTCGGATTTGCACCTGCAGTCAGGCGTGCCAGCGCGGCAGGCGCAAGTCGAGCCGATCCTGCGGAAGATCAACGCGATGAAGCCGGACCTGGTCGTGATCAGCGGGGATGTGACGGACGATGGGTGGGATTCGATTGAGGAGTTGAAGTGGGCGAAGGGGTGGTTGGATGAGCGGATTGATGCTGAGTGGTTCGCGGTGCCGGGGAATCATGATGTCGGAAACTTTGCGAGTCAAAGCTTGGGAAGGATATCGGAACAGCGTGTTGCAAATTGGGAAACGGTCTTCGGCTACAACGTCGGATACACGAAAGGTTGCACACCTACAGACAGGCCACGTGGTTTGCGCGTGCTCGGCTTTAACAGCATGCTGTTCGGAGCAACATGCAAGCAACAAAAGCTCGAACACCAATGGCTGAAACAAATCAGTGACGTACTCATACGAACCAGCAGTCATGTGGAGTGGCACGTAGCCGTCTTCATACACACCCCGCTATTTATCGAACGCCCAAATGAAACATCGCACCCCGACACGGATTATTGGCTTGGACATCAAAAGCCAAGACGCCTTTTCCTGGAAAGCCTGA
Organism: Phycisphaeraceae bacterium; assembly: GCA_041736655.1. Classification (GTDB taxonomy): domain Bacteria; phylum Planctomycetota; class Phycisphaerae; order Phycisphaerales; family Phycisphaeraceae; genus JAHQVV01. The sequence goes on from JBGSTE010000643.1 coordinate 1,355, forward strand.
TCCATCTGGGCGTCAAACTCATCTGCTCCGGCCACGTCCACCAAACACGCCTGACCGAAGTCGATGGCATCAAAATCGCCTGGGCCCCACCCGCATCAGGCACGTGGGTGCACGCACCAGGGCTGCCCAACCCGCCGATGCCTGCAAAAACAGGGTTTTTTCTGCATACGCTGCACGATGACGGGCGGGTGGAGTCTGAACTGATCGAGTGTGCGCCGATGCTCAAGCTCATTGAGTTTGATCCCACGGCGTGAGTAGCGGGCGACGCGGAGCGTCCCGTGCGAACCATCTTTCAGCCGTCGAATCGGGACGCTTCGCGTCGCCCGCTACGCGTTGGGGGCTTGCGGTCTAAGATGTATTCATGCGAAACGCACTCTGCCTGTTGATGCTCTGTCTGTCGCTCGTTGCCTGCGGGTCGACGCCGAACCAGACGCTGCTCTCGCAGCAGACCACCGCCAGCTACACGATGAAGAACCCGCAGGCACTGCCCAAGGCGCTGCGGATTCCGCTGACGGAGAAGAACGGCTACCTCTTCGTCGAAGGGTCGATCAACGGCAAGCGGGCCGGGGCGATGATGCTCGATACCGGCAGCTCGCTAAATATCATCGACACGGGCGTGGTCAACCGCTTCGGGCTTGAGAAGGTCGGCGAGGGACAGACGCGCGGGATCGCGGGGACGCAGGCGTTTGGCCGACACCGTGTTGAGTCGCTGGCGATCGGCGAGTTGGACCTGGGTGTTGATGAGGCCGGTGCGCTGAGCATGTACGCCATGACGCGCGGGCTGCGTACGAGCGTGACGGGGTTGATCGGCTCGGTGTCGCTCTTGCCTCAGCCGTTCGCGATTGATTACGTCAAGCGCGAGCTGGTGGTGTACAACCGCAAGACGTTTGTCCCGCCGGTGGACGCTCAGGGCGTGACGCTGGAGTTCTATGGCCGACTGCCGGCGGTGCGTGCGAAGCTCGCCAACGGCAAGGAGGTGCTGCTGATCATCGACACCGGGATGGACAGCGCGGTCGCGCTGCCCAATGAGTTGACGAGTTGGCAGGGCATCTTCGCCACCAGCGCGTCCAGCAGCGGGCAATCGCGCGGCGTGGGCGGAGAGATCCAGACGCAGGTGGGCTGGCTCAAGTCGCTGGAGGTGTTTGGTTACACGCTCGGCGGGGTGCCGGTGACCTTTGAGCCTGAGGTCCATGAATCACGCCGACAGGACCTGCCGGTGGGTCGGATCGGCAGCGAGCTACTCAAGGGTTTTCGTCTGACGTTTGACGCGCGTTATCGCGCGATGTGGGCGGAGTTTTCTGCGCCGGTAGCGGGTGAGTGATTCACACGCCTTCGGTGAAGATCTGGTCCTTGGCGATTTCGAGCAGCTCGTCCATTTTCTGGCGGAGTTTGTCTGCGTCGATCTTGACGCCTCGGCTCGTAAAGTCGGCGACCACTTTCCGCTTGACGTCTTCGTCGCCGGTCTCCTGGAAGTCGGCCATGACGACGTCCTTGGCGTAGGCGGCGGCGTCATCGCCCTTGAGCCCGAACTGCTCGGCGGCCCAGAGGCCCAGGAGCTTGTTGCGGCGGTTGTAGACCTTGAAGCGCAGCTCGTCGTCGTGGTGCAGCTTGGCGTCCATTCCCTTGCGACGATCATCAATACCCGACATGGCGTGGCCTCCAGCGTGTTGGCGTGAGTCGATTTCCGGCCAACATTGTAGGCCCGAACGCCTCCTGTGACACGCACGCGGCCGAGGCGATTGAGAGCCTGTAACAAAATGATCAGGTGGGGCGGGCATCTTGCCCGCCATCGTGGCGCAGGCACGAGAAGAATCGAATCAGGCCTTTGGCCCATTGACAGGCTGCAAGTCTGTCCCACCGCTGAAGTTGGTTTTGCAGGGCTACATCAATTAGACGTATGATCTGGGTGTGATCCGACTTTCTGTACTATCGATCGGGCGGTTTGCTGGCGGGCTGATGCTTGCGGTGGCGCTGGGGCTGCCGGCTTCGTTGTGCTGTGCCCAGCCGACGCATGAACTGGACGACAGCGGCAACTTCATCGAGCAGGCCCAGCCGGACCCGGACACCCCGGCAGGCAAGCTCCAACTGATCCGCCGGCAACTGGTCGCCGGTGAGGCAAGAAAGGCTGAGCGGGCGGCCGACCAGTGGCTTGAGGACCACCCGCTGGACCCGCTGGCGGTCGAGGCGTACCTGATCCGTGGCGACGCGATCGCGGCCCAGGGCGACTACTACCGCTCGCTCAAGGACTACGAACTCATCGCCACGCTCTACCCCGGCACCGAGCAGTTCCGCATCGCCATCGAACGCGAGTTCGACATCGCCAAGCTCTTCGTCGGCGGGCTCAAGCGGCGGGGCAACTGGATCAAGCTGCGATTCATCCCCGCGCAGGACACGGGTATCGAACTCCTTATCCGCGTGCAGGAGCGACTTCCCGGCACGTCACTGGGTGAGCGGGCGAGCATCGCCATCGGCGACTACTACTTCGACGCCGGCGACATGGAGATGGCTTCGGAAGCCTACGACCTGTTCCTCCTGAATTACACCGATTCGCGGCAGCGGGAGTGGGCGATGCTTCGGCTGATCCAGGCGTCTTTGGCGCGGTACAAGGGGCCGGAGTTCGACCCCTCGGGCCTGACCGACGCGGCCCAGCGCCTGCGCGAGTACGCACAGGAATACCCGGCCGCTGCCGAGAAAATCGGGGCCGAGGCGTTAATGGTCCGCATCAACGAGTCGCTGGCGGAAAAGAAACTCGCCACCGCACAGTGGTACGACAAACGCGGGCTTGAGCGCGGGGCGATCACGATGTATCGCAAGGTCGTGCGCGACTACCCGCAGTCCACCGCGGCCCGCGAGGCGCTGGCGGAACTCAACGAACGCAACGTCGCGCTGGTGGACCCGCGCGACCCCACTTCGCTGGGTAAGGGCGGCAATGCGATAGCCAATGAAGCCGGGCCCGATGCGGAGATTCAGCGGGAAGGCGGCGGCGATGAATAAGTTCAAACTTCTACTAGCAAGCCTGGCCGCCCTGCTGCTGCTGACCGGCTGCGGGTACACGACGACCGAGCTTTATCCCGCGCAGTACACGACGGTGGCGGTGCCCAACTTCGCCAACCGGTCCAACGAGCGCGATGTCGAGTTCCTCTTGCGCGAGGCGCTGATCAAGGAGATCGAGCACCGCACGCCGTACAAGGTGGTCTCCGGCTCGGGCCTGGCGGATACGCAACTGACCGGGACGGTGACAAGTGTCAACCGGCAACTGATCAGTCGTGATGCCTCGGCCGGCCTGCCGCAGGAGATCGAAGTCACGGTGACGATCGACTTTGAATGGCGTGACCTGCGGACGGGAAAGACGGTCCGCGGGTACCGGGGCATGAGCGCGGCGGGCCAGTTCGTGCCCAGCCGGGTCGTCGGCGAGTTTGATGACGACGGCCGACGCCTGGCGATCCAGCGCCTGGCGCAGGACATGGTCTCGCAGATGCGTGATGACGGCTGGTAACGGGTGTGACAGGCGGGAGGGCGAGGCTCCTGCCGAGCCGCAAGTCTTCTGCAACGCCCGACTCGGCAAGAGACTGGCATCCCGGAATGGTCTTGCTGCTTCTGCTGTGCATCGCCCGGCCCGAGAAGCACGTTGGACCTGATCGGGCGCGGTCTGAACGCCGATAGTCGTGATATCTGTACCTGTTGGCCGACCTTCCGCCGGAAGATGGCTAGAATGCGGGTGCATCCCCCGGGGTCACAGTCCCAGACGAGAACGAATGCATGCCCGAGCCGCGTGACGATCAACGCCAGCCCGACTCTGAAAAGCCGCAAGGCAAGGGTCAAGCACCCAAGACGAGCAACCCGCTCAGCCGCTGGCCCTTGGGCTGGGTGCTGGCGATCCTGCTCTTGCTGACGGTCATGCTCATCATGCAGAGCGGGGCCGAGAACCAGGACGGCGTGAACTTCACCCAGTTCCGCGCCCTGGCCGAGGCAGGCCAGCTCAAAGACAACGAGTACCTCATCAAGGACAACCGCTTCGTCGCGCAGCTCGAAGACGATGTCCAGCACCCGAACACCGATGAAAAAGGCGGACAGGTCAGCGTCGAGGTGCCGCCGGAGCTGCTGGCAACCTGGGACTACGAGCTGCGCAAGGTCGCCAAGGCCAACCCCGAGGCCAAACTCGACCGCAACCAGTTCCTGAAGGTCTTCCTGTTCAACTGGGCGCCCTTCATCATCATCGCGCTCTTGGTCTACTTCTTCTTCTTCCGCGTCATGCGAGGCGCCGGCGGCGGGCCCGGCGGGATGCTCGGCAACTTCGGCCGCTCACGCCACAAACTCCTGACCAAGGAGCACTCGTCGATCACCCTCGGCGACGTCGCGGGCATCGACGAAGCCAAGGAAGAAGTCACCGAGATCATCGAGTTCCTCAAGAACCCCAAGAAGTTTCAGCGCCTCGGCGGGCGCGTGCCGCGC
>JBGSTE010000079.1:0-1639 GCA_041736655.1 Phycisphaeraceae bacterium
AGCGTCAGCGCCGGCCCGCTGGTCAGTGTCGACCACCACCAGCCCTGCGAAGCAGGCGCATCAAATTGTGAAAGCAGGAACAAGCCGGTCATCTCCAATGCTTTATCGGCACGTTGATCCGCGTACAGGATCAACGCACGAATACCTTTATGATTTCATCGGCGAGTCGTTCTGTCTAGGGGCAAGATTGAAAATTCTCGCCGATCGTCCGCCGAGTGCTAAGCCGTTTGGATGATGATGGCCTGCCAGGGCTTAAAAACGCAGTTCGACGCCGGCCCGGATGTAGGCCGAATCATCCAGGTCGCGAAGCCCCGCCGGGTCGCGGACGTCGTAGCCGACATCAAACTCCTGCCCGAAGGCATAGCCGCCCGCAACCACCAGGTCCGTTTGGCCGGTCAACGCATACCGCAAACCCAGCTCAGCCCGCTCCTGGCTAAAGAGCAGTCGGCGGTTGTCCGGCAGACCCGAAGTCACGAACACATCGTTGCGGCGCTGATAGGCCGCGAAGAGCGACAACTTGTCACTGACCTTGTAACTCACTTGACCGGTGAAGGAGATAAAGAGCGAGGACTTGAGATCGATCGTCCACCGATCATCCGGCGTCCAACGCAGCGTGCTGTACGGGAAGCCCAGGCCGTACGTCAATGTATCGCTGAGCCTGCCGAAGTACGTCACCGCCGGGAGCGGGACATCGGGCAGGAAGGCGCGGTGGCCGTCGTAATCGATCGCGACCAGCCAGCGTGTGTCTTTATTGATGGGCTTGATGCCGTAGATGGTTGCCAGGCCGTACCACGCGTTGCCGTCGTTAAAGGGCGCGGTGCCCGCGTAGCCGATGCCGAGGGTGTAGCCCATCTGCCAGTCATCGAACGTATTTCCCAAGCCGAAGTCACCACCGAGCGCGAACGAGACATCGATCAACCGGTCTGGCAGCGCCGCGTCAGAAGTGCCGAGATTGAACTGTGTGTACTCAAAGCCAAACGAAGTGATGTTCAAGCCCGACCAGCCTTCAGCAGGTGCGCCAATCGGCAAGGCAAAACGACCTTGTGCATCGAAGATGGACAGATCGACGTCCGCACCCGTCACATCGGATTCTGTGCCGGTATAGAAGCCATCGATACTGATCTCGGGCTTTACTCCCATACTCCAGGGTTTGAGCATCAACCCCGGCCCGGTCTGCGCAGGCGTAGCCGCCGCCGACAAGAGTGAAGAACCCAACGCCAGAACGATGGTAGTACGCTTCCAACTCATGCCACAACTGTAGCAAGGTTATTGTCCAGAAGCGACGCGGCAGGTGGCTTGGGCAACTCACTTTTCGTCCAGCAGCTCGACGCTCTCAAACTTCTTGCCCTCGAGCATCTCAAGCGACGCCCCCCCGCCGGTCGAGACGTGCGTGACCTGCTCGGCAAAGCCGAGCTGCTCAATCGCCGCGGCGCTGTCGCCCCCGCCGATGATGCTCGTGCTGTCTGAGTCCGCGATCGCCTGGGCCACCGCCTTGGTCCCGGCATCAAAGGGCGGCATCTCAAACACGCCCATCGGCCCGTTCCACACCACCGTCTTCGCCCCCTTCACAATCGCCGCGTATTGCTTGGCGGTTTCAGGCCCGATGTCCAGGCCCTCAAACCCATCGGGAATCTCGCCG
>JBGSTE010000715.1:0-9334 GCA_041736655.1 Phycisphaeraceae bacterium
GGCCCGTCAGCACCACCGCAAGCACCAGCCCCGGCAGGCCCGCCAGTAAAAGCAGCCCCCCCGCCAAGGCCAGGTCGTAGGCCAAGGGCAAGTTCCCCAGCCCCCGCGCGATGCCATAAGCGACCGCCACCAGCGCGATGCAAAGACCGGCCGAGGTGATGCAGGCCAGGGCCACCGACCGCCGGGATTGCTGAATCGAACTGGTCATCGTTTCGTTGTGTCGTCCTGCTTGGGTTCGTGTGACTGATCGGGCTTATTCTGCTTGGGTTGCTGGCCGGTGGATGCTTTATTTTTCTTTGTTTTAAGGCCGAAATCCGGCAGCTTGCCGCCGCTGGCCATCTTCATCGCGTGCCAGCCGCCGCCGAGGGTGCCCAGGCAGACCCCGGTCATCAAGAGCCAGGGCCCGGTGCCCCACCGCTCATCAAGCCAGTGCCCGCCGTACGCCATGCCGCCGATGACCATCGACAACTCGAGCCCGATGCCCAGGGCCTTGATGTCGGCGGGCTTCATATTGCCGAACATGGATTTGGTTTTGCGGGCCATGGGTTTGTTGATCTCACGCAGTGGCGCAGGGCCACAGAGGTCAAACAAGAATCATTTTAGCCACGGATGCACACGGATTGACACGGATCAGTCCACACAAACGCTGGCATAGGACTTTGAGAAACACACAAGTATCAGGATTGATCTGTGTCAATCCGTGTGCATCTGTGGCAAAACCGCCTTCATTCCGCGTCACTGCGCCTTTGCGTGAGGCAAAAAAAACTTACTCCAGCGCCGCCGCACCGGCGATGATCTCGCTCAGTTCGGTGGTGATGGCCGCTTGCCTTGCCCGGTTGTACTTGCGCTTGAGGGTCTTGCCGACCTTGCCGGCCGCGTCGGTCGCCGCCTTCATCGCCACCATGCGGGCCAACTGTTCGCTGACCGCCGCCTCGTTGAACGCCTGGTACAGCGTCGACTTGACCGTGATCGGCAGCAGCTCGCCCAGGAGCTCCTGGGCGCTGGGCGAAAACTCGTAGTTCGCTGGCTTACCAGACGCTTCGCTGCGCTCAGCGTCGGCGTGGGGGGGCTGCAGAGGTAAGAGCGTCATCAGCTCGGGCTTTTGCCGGGACATCGAGATGAATCGCATGTAGGCCACACGCACCGCGTCGTACTTACCGGCGATGAAGTCGTCCATGTACCGCTGGGCCAGGGCCTGCACATCCGCGTACGCCGGGGTGTCGCCGATGTGTGAGTGGAACGTCGTCATCGGCAGGCGCGAGAACTTCAAGAGCGCGACGCCCTTCTTGCCCACGACCTCGATGTCGATCTTCTCGGAGCCGAACTCGCGGATGTGGCGGATCGCCGGCCGCATGACGTTGCCGTTGTACGCCCCGCAGAAGCCTCGGCTGGCCGAGAGAATCAGCAGCAGCTCCCGGCCCACGGGCTTAACCGGCGGCTGGGCTAGCGGCAGGTTCACATCTTCACCCGACAGCGATGAAGCGACCTCGCCGACGACCTCGGCCACCTTGCGGGTGTAGGCCTGAGCCTCGGTGGCACGCTTCTGGAGCTTCTGGAATCGGGCCGAGGCAATGAGCTGCATCGTCTTGGTGATGCGCTGGATATTGCCCACGGCCTTGATCCGGCCCTTGATCTCGCGAATGTTGGCTGGCATAGGGGCGACATGATACCGGCTAACGCGTAACGGGCAATTCTGACATGGGCCAGACCCAGGGCAAAGACACTGACCAGACGGGAGGGCGAGGCTCCCGCCGAGCCGGGCATCATCTGCGACTTATACGAACCCCATTAATTCTCGCGCGGGTCGTCTGCGGGATGAAATGAGCATTCATCCGTAGCCGCCGCGTAACACGCGGGGGTCGAGGCATGCAAATCGCTGACTGAATCAGCCTGCAAGACCCGAGCGTAAACGTGTCACCCTTGAACCCCCGGGCGTTGCCCGGCGGCTACGGAAAGCGCACACGCATTGTTAAATGGGATCCGTATTGCGGCAGGGCAGGAGCCTGGCCCTCCCATCAAACAAAGCCCCGCGCTGCCTGAAAAACAGCGCGGGGCGTTCGAGTTTTAATCACAAATCGCACGGAACAAAGTCCGTCAGCGAATCACCGGCAGGAACCGGTGCTGACCCAGACCCGCTCGTAGTACCCTTCCCGGACGCAGACGCGGATGGGGTATCCGCATCGGTCGTACCGGGTTTCGTACACAGGCGGATGGTAGACCTGCGACCAGTACCCGCTGGGGCGGGTCTCGACGTAGCGGACCGTCTGCGTCTCGTACCGCACGGGGGCGGTATAAACGCGCTCCGAGTGGTAGGTTCGGCTGTAGGTCACATGACCCCGGTCGCCGTACCCACGGTCGCAGTCACGGTCGTACCGACCGCGGTCGTAGTGTCCGCCCGAGCCGACGCTGACCGACACGCGGTAGTGGTCGCCACCGAATGTGGCCGAGACCCGGCTGTAGCTGTCACGGTCACAGGACCGGCTGTCCCGGTCGTGCCCCGCAGAGGCGTCGGTCCCGGCCAGGCCGAACCCGATCGCCGCAAGCAACACCGCCAACGTCTGCAAACACTTCATGCTCAACATGATTGAACTCCTGCAATTGGCCTTGGGTGGAGTTTCGCCCGGCGAGGCCTCATCCCGAGCGGCGCACCGGGCAACACGCCCGGCTGAACACGCGTGGCAGGCCGCTCCACACAGAACCGTTGCCCGCCATGCCACAATGACGCCATTGTATCGTGAGCGGTTACTGACGCAAGCGTTTTTCCTTATTTTTCAAGGCAAATCAAGCCATTGCGTACGCTATCACGATTGTATGCAGGCGTATTAATACGTGTGGGGGATTATCACGTAGGCGTATTAATATCGAAGGGCGCTTCCGAAATCTCTCTTCATCGGCGGCTCTAAGACCAATCAAATGTTGATAGCACAATCTGATCAACCGGGTCATAAAAGAATAGTGTCCATGTACCAGCACCCCCGCAAAGTCTCCATTGCGAAAAAGTGAATGCGTCGATCCCCCCTACAAAATGATAGTCCCGACCATCAGGCGTCTGAGGGATCGAAATCAATTCTTCCTCGCCATTATGTATGATGACATCATCGCGAACAGGAATCGCCTCTTTGAGCCCCATACATGACCAATTACCGCCAAATGGGATGCCACCTAATCCCGCTATCAGAACATCCCTTTCGGACGGACTGTGATACTCAGATACTTCACTTGGAAAGCGGTGGCAATTGAGGTAGCCATTCTGCTCATAGTATTGCTTGCTGATTTGATAGCCTCTGTGCACATTTTTGTAGAACTGACGCAGTTCAGCCATCGGCTGATACCGATCATCATCAATCCCACGCGCCAGATGAAAGAATCGAAAGTCACTTGCCAGCACACACTTGTCGCCAAGAACGTGATAACCGACCCAGTTGGGTTTGCACCAATCCGTATGGAATTCCTCGGTCGTGACACCGACACAGTTATTCCATGGCTCAACCGGAGCAATCAGATGGATCCATCCACGCCAGTCAGATGACAGATGAGCTAAATCGATAGAAGCGAGGGGGAGAAGGTACTTGGCGTGCTCTTCAATATCCTCCGCAAAAACATCCTCGATATTCGGGAACGGCTTAAAATACGACGTGCCTGTGTATAGCGTCTCATCATCCATCCGTTGACCTACCTTCCCCGACGCTTGAACTTCGCCCCCAGCCCGCGCTTGGGCAGGTTCTTGGGGATCTTGCCGTCGGGGAACATCGCCTTGAGCTCCGCCTCGCTCAGGCCCGAGTCCTCGCTGTGGTCGGGCTTGACCACGCGGTCGGCGGCGGTGGTCGACTGCGTCTTCTGCTTGGCCCGTGTGTCGCGATCTTCCTGCACGTCCCGCGGCAGCGGCCCGGCCTTGAAGTCCGGGTAGTGCATCTGCTCGATCAGGACACTCGTGAGCTTCTCGATCTCGCTGAGCATCTGCCCCTGTTCGGAAGTCACGAACGCCCACGCGGTGCCGCGCCGACCGGCCCTGGCCGTTCGACCGATGCGGTGGACGTACACCTCCGGGTCCTCCGGCAGGTCGTAGTTGATCACGTGCGTGATGTGCTCGACGTCCAGCCCGCGGGCGGCCAGGTCCGAGGCGATCAGCACGCTGAGCTTGTTGTCCCGCATCTGCTGCATGACCTTCGTACGCTTGGTCTGGTGCAGGTCCCCGTGGATTTCACGGGCGTCGATGCCCTTGTCCTTGAGGTACTGCGCGACCTTCCGCACCGTCATCTTCGTCCGGCAGAACACCACGGTCGTCGCCGGCTCCTCGTGCGTCAGTAAATGCAACAACAACTGCTTCTTGTCCCAGGGCTCGACCGGCAGGTGCTTCTGGTCGACCATCGACACCGTCAGCGCCGCGCCGACGGTCGTGATCTTTACCGCGTCGTCCTTCATGAACTGGCGGGCCAGTGACTCGATCTCCTTGTCCATCGTCGCCGAGACAAAGATCGTCTGGTGGTCGCGCTTGATCTTCGAGAGGATCTTCTTGATGTCGTCACGAAAGCCGATGTCCAGCATCCGGTCCACTTCGTCGAGCACGACGTAGCGGACGTTGGAGAAATCGAGCATGCGTCGGCCGTGCAGGTCCATCACTCGGCCGGGCGTGCCGACGAGGATGTGCCCGCCCTTGTCCATGGAGTCTTTCTGGTCGCGCATGGACTCGCCGCCGATGATCGAGGTCACTTTGATCGGCGTTCCCTGCGCGAGCTCCTCGATCTCCTTGGCGATCTGGTTGGCCAGTTCGCGGGTGGGCGCGAGGATCAGGGCCTGGCCCTTGAGGTCCGGGTCGGCGGTGTGGAGGATGGGCAAGGTGAAGGCGGCGGTCTTACCCGTGCCGGTCTTGGCCTGGCCGATGATGTCCTTGCCGGTGAGCGCGACGGGGATGAGCTCGGCCTGGATGTCGGTGGGGTGGACAAAGCCATAGGCGCGGATGCCCGCCAGCACATCTTCGCGCAGGCCCAGATTGTCGAAAGTGATATCCGTACGGAGGGTGTCTGACATATGTAAGTCGCTTGGGGGGTCGCTTGGAGCCGATATGCAGTGATACCGGCAGCGGGTCACGTGGATTTATGGCAGCAACGCTCGGCCGATGCCGATGTTCTACCCGGGCGCCCCGCATGCTCGATGCCGCGGGGCCTGGCCGCCTCGTTGTCCCTGGAAGCGACCGCCGACACCACAACTATAGAAGCAGTACGCTGATGATACAAATGTCAAGCCCCTTATCGATCTCCAAACCGATCCGCCTCGAAGCGCCGGGCCTGGGCGAACTGAGCTGGCTGGAGATCGACCTGCGCAAGCTCGACCTGAACCTCCTGGCCCTCCGCGAGGCCATCGACCACGCCGACAGCCACGACACCCACGGCCGACCCGTCCCGCCTTCCGAACAGGCGCGAACGATGATCTGTGCGGTCGTCAAAAAAGACGCCTACGGCCTGGGCAGCGTGCAGATCGCGCATCGGCTGGTGAAGAACGGCGTCGACATGCTCGCGGTCTACAGCCCCGACGAGGCCGAGTACCTCATCACCAACGCCGTCACCGCGCCCATCCTCGTCCTCATGCCGATGCGACAGCTCAACCGCACCGACGGCCTGTACCGACACGCGGTCGCCGAGAAGCTGCACCTCTCGATCCACGACACCCGCCAGCTTGCGGAGCTGAACACCATCGGCCAGCAGCTTGGCATCCGACTGCCCTGCCACCTGTATATCGACACCGGCATGTCGCGATCGGGGCTGAGCGTGGCCCAGGCGCTTGATGTCCTGCGGTCCACCAGCGCGCATCGCTACGTCCGCATCGCCGGGGTGTTCACGCACTTTGCATCCAGCGAAAGCGACCCCGCGTTTACGTTTAAGCAGCTTGAGATGTTTAACGACGCGCTCGACAAGGCCGGCGGCGCGCTGCCGCCGGACGCGATCCGACACGCGGCCAACACCAAGTCGCTCTTGCGGTCCGGCACCACGCACCTGGACATGGTGCGCTTTGGCGTGGGGCTCTACGGCTACGGCGGGCCACCGGAAGATGCCGACGCAACTGCCGGGCCCTGGCTCTCGCACCTGCCGGAGCTGCAGCCGATCGTCCGCTGGTGCTCACGCGTCATCCACATCCAGCGCTACGCCAAGCGCACGCCCGTCAGCTACGGCAGCACGCACAAGCTCAAGCGCGACAGCGTGCTGGGCATCGTCCCCGTGGGCCACGGCGACGGCTTCCCGACACAGCTTGCCAACAAGGCCGAGATCCGCGTCCACCCACGCGACCGCAGCAAACCCGTCACCAACTGCAGGGTGCTGGGCAACGTGAGCATGGACCAGATCATCGTAGACCTGACGGACCTGTGCGCCGATGTCAACGCAGACAACAGCTTCCTGCTCGACGCCTGGGCCGAGATCTACAGCCCCGACCGCAGCGCGCCTAACGCCCTGTCGAATATGGCAGAGCTGGCGAAGACGAATGTGTATGAACTGCTGTGCCGGCTGTCGCCGGGGATCCCGCGGCGATATATCCACTGACCACAACGTCGCGTAGCGGGCGACGCGCAGCGTCCCCTGCGAGGGATGGAGGCCAGCATGAACAAATGGTTCCATTCCGGGCTGATCATGACAGGTCTGCTGCTGTCTCTTGGCTGCGAACCAAACGATTCGCCTCCGGTCAATGAGCAGGCGGTTCAAACCGATGAGCCAAAACAATACGTACTTAAAGCAGCCGATCCTCTTCCCGTTTGGGAACCCCACATCGAGGCCTCCGGACTGCTGTCCGACGACTATGCCCAGTGGTACGTAAACCATTGGGCCGAGCTTGACGGCTTCACCAAAGAATCCCCGCCGACGCTTGCTGAAATCTACCGCATCATCGGAATCAACGACTGCATTTGGTATTGCGGCTGCGAATACAAGTCTGTGACTGCAAGTTCATTGCTTGCGTCACAGAAAAGCCACGCCTACGGGCCGGGCATGGCTTCAGACCTGCGTTATGACACCGCGTGGATCGAAGGCGTCGAAGGCCCGGGCATCGGCGAATCACTGATCTACAGGTTCGACAACAAACACCCACGCATCACGAAGGTTCTGGTCCACACCGGCTATATCAAAAACGAATCGATCTGGGTCAAGAACAACCGCGTCCGCATGCTGGAGCTAGCGATCAACGGCAAGCCCACCGCCCTGCTGCAACTTTCCGACACCCGGGCCCAGCAAACTTTCGACCTCGAACAGTTTGGCATCGGTCCGCTCGGCCGACGCGCCGACGGCGAAGACCTCATCCTCAGGTTCACCATCCGTAATGTTTATCCAGGCACGATGTACGACGACACCGCGATCTCGGAAATCTATTTCGATGGGATCGACGTGCACTGACAATCACAGTCAGAAGATATCCGAATCAACAAAGAAGCCCACGCCGCGAAGGCGTGGGCTTCTTTGTTCTCTATTCATCGATCGCGCGGCGGGCCGTCTTCCCTGCGTTGTGGCGGGCGCTCACCGCGGCGTCTTTCAAAACTCTTGTCCGGCGTACCTTTGAACATTCGCGGCACGAACGGGTAGCTGTCGGTCAGGACGTAGTAGTACGTGCCGTCGGGATACTCGGGCGTCACGCCGGTTCGGCCGTTGCACTCGTCCAGATCGCCAAGGCCAGAGACGAATTCAAAGTCCTGCACGTACGTGCCGTCGTACTTGCCGCCTGGCGCGTCTTCGCCACCGGGACGTTCGCCTTCTTTCAGGCGGAAGCTCGGCTTCATCTTGCGCAGCTTGCTCTGCGCGTCATCGGCTTTGTCGTACGCCAGTTCGCTGTAGATCGGAAAACCATCGGCCGCATAGCCGACCAGCAGCATCGTCGGCTTCTGAACACCCTTGGTCAGCTTCTCCACCAATCCGACCGGGATGCCGTGATAGTGATACGCGCCGCTGGGCTGAACGTGTGCGTTGGACGCGTCGATGCCGAGGTTGATCTGGCCTGAAAGCGCGTCGTAGTTCCAGACGTTCTCGCCTTCATGCGGGCCGCCTGGGCGTTGTACCCGGCCATTCCTGGACCAGACCTCCGCGGTGCCGGGATCGAACGGCACGCCGTTGAGCGCGACGCCGAAGGGCTGGCCGTAGACGCTGGTTGTTTTCTCAGCGATCTGCGGGTCGATCGTCACGCGATAAACGTATTTCTGCTCGCTGATCGTGTTGGGGTTGCCGCGGTTGGGGAACTTGCCCGGCTCGTGATCGGGGATGCCGTTGGACGTGATCCAGCGGTACGCGGTGTGCTCGTCGATCGTGATGGACACGCGGTTGGCAAACTCTGCTTCATCGATGACGACGAGCGCGATCGGCACACCTGCATCCGCATTCACTTCATCATGCCCGGGATGCGCAAGCGTCGAGCACGTACCGCAAGAAGTCATTACGGCGGCAAGCAAGGTCGTTCCACGCATCGGCGTTTCCTTTCGGTGATGGTGCCGGACAGACGAACAACGCGTGATTAAATGCTCTATTGCATATAGCTGGATAGAGTTAGATAATCAGCCATCCCGCTGAAGCGGGCTGGCCGAAACCATCATTCTTTGTCGAGCGATTCAAGTGCGGAGATGCGCTTGCGGGCCTGATCCAGTTCGCTCATGCCTGCCAGGTGCGCGTCGATCGATGACATCGCCTGCTTTCCGTCGGCGGCAGGTCGAACCATCACTGCCGAGATGATGTGATCCGTCAAGAACTCCGGCGACTCGGTGTAGGGGTCAGCAAACAGCGAATCGTAAATCTCGATCTCGTTCCCAAGCGATCGCGTCGCGACGACCCAGTGCAGGTTGCCGTTCTCGCGACGCTTGATCAGCAGGATCGCGGGGTGGCCGGTCGCCAGGTGCGCGTGCAGGTCGGCCCAGGCTGACGCCGCATTCAGGTCCAGCGCATCGACCTCAAAGAAATCCTGCGCCAGCACCATCCACAGGTCCGGGTGCAGTGCGCCGGTTGAATCCGACAGATAAAACACCGCCTTCGTGTCTACGCCCAGACGCCAGCGGATGAGCTCGGCCTCGGGGCTTAGCCCGTAAGCGTGATAGACCGTGCTCAGCGCATGCACGCCGCACGTAAAGCCCTCGGTCTGTTTCTCCAGGGTGTACGCACCCGCCCGATCAGTCGGACGCCTGTCGGTATGCACGATGAACCACGTGCGGGTGATGATGACGATCGGCGTGATCGACAACATGCCGGCGACCACCAGCACGAGCGAAAGCACCTTGTGCCGCATGACCCAGCGGTAGAGCCAGAGACTCGCGTTCTTGAGCTTGATCATGGCCGATCCAAGGATGCAAAGCTCAACAGAGCACGAAGCGTAAGCG
>JBGSTE010000721.1:0-5939 GCA_041736655.1 Phycisphaeraceae bacterium
CACCTCCGATGCCGCGCCCGCGTCGATGCGTCGGCCGATCGACTCGGCCACCTGCTGGGCCAGCGCCAGCGACTCCTCCGCCTGCGTCACCTGCTGCTGGCATGCGAGGACCGCGACATACCGCCGGGTGACTTGCGTCAGCAGGGCGATCCGTGCGGACTCATAGTCCCAGCCGGCAAGCTGGCCTTGCAGCTCGGCAAGCCGTCGGCGTTTCTGGAGGTCGCCGCCAAGCGGAAAGGTCTGGCTAAGCAGGAGGGTGATCTCCGTCTGATCGACGCCGTCGCGCGAGCCCGAGCCGGCGAAGTTCTCGACCTCAACGCCAAGCTCCGGGTTGGGCCAGCGTCCAGCCTGCACGATGCGCGCTTCAGCGGCCCGCACATCCAACCCAAAGCGGGCAAGCTCGGGGTTCCCCAGTAGCGCAGCCGACACCGCGTCGCGCAGAGTCAGCGTCCCGGTCAACTCCGGCAGGCTTGTATCTGAAGGTGCGGACGCTTCCAGCGGCTCAGCAGGGGGCTGGTACGTTTCGAGCCGTTTTCCTAGCGGGCGCGACTCAGGCCAGGACGGATCAAACCGCGAGCCGCTCTGACAACCCGCCAGCGCCAGACTCAACAATATTACGGCGCAGCCACAGCATCGGTGCATGGCACAAACTCCTGTTGAATAATCAAAAGAAAACGCGGCCCCTGACACCGGTCACGGGCACGACATCCAAGAAGGGCTTGAGGCTAGACGTTCAGAATGATGCAGCGAAGCGCGGGCGGATAAGGCAAACAGGCCACGGGCTCATGCTGCCAGCGGTCCAATCGGCTGGTGCGGGCCAAGTCGCCCCGATCAAGATTGATGACAAACAGCAGGGGCGCGGGCGAGAAAGCGGGGGCCTGGTCTTGATCCTGCTCGCTGCGGGAGATGAGCGATGCAGGCGTCAGGGGCGTGTCGGTGCAGCCTTCTGATGAAGAAGCCCACGCGGATTGCGTTTCGTCCGCGTGGCAATGCTGGGGTGACGAGGCGGCGCTGGATTCATCGCAGTGCGTAAGCCCAAGAATCTCGCTGCCCTTGTGTCCGTCGGCCCCGACGCAGTTGACGATAAAGCCGCTGGGCAGCAGGATCGCCAGCGAAATCGCGAACACGACAGCCAGTCGCACCGGATAGGAGTGGGCAGGATTCACAAAACAAGCTTATCCATGGCTCGACACCGAAGCAAGCCCCCATGATGAATCCGCCTTCCTCTTGTCCTGTTCTGATCTTTGTCGCGTTGCGTGCGTGTGCGATTCCCGTAGCCACCGGGCAACGCCCGGGGGTCGATGGCTGACACGCTTACGATCGTCTTGGTGAAACCTCGTTACTCAATGATTGTCGCGATTCGACCCCCGCGTGTTACGCGGCGGCTCCGGATGCATGCTCACTCAACATGCAAACGACACGCACGAGAACTAAACACGACGTGTTTGAAGGGCAAAACTACTTCTTTGCCAGTAGCGCCATCGCCGCGTTGTGGCCGGCGATGCCGCTGACCCCGCCACCGCGGCGGGCACCGGCACCGGCAAGATAGATGTGCGGATCATCGGTCTCTGCGCCCCACAGCGGCCGGTCCGCTGCGTCTGCGTCATCGTCCAGGAAGGGGAAATCCAGGTCGCGATGGAAGATGTTTCCGCGTGGCAGGTGGATGTCGTTTTCCAGGTCAAGCGGGGACTTCACTTCGATCGCCAGCGAGCCATCCCGGCAGGGGGCAAGGACGGACTCGATGGGGTCAAGCAGGTACTCATTCAAGCTGGCGATCGCGCGTTCCTTGGCGATCGCCTTGGTGCCCTGCGGGTCCGCATCGAAAAGCGTTGCCGGCGTATGCAGGCCAAAGAGTGTCAGCGTATGAAAGCCTTTTGCGTTCAGTTCGGGCGACAGGATCGTGGGGTCCGTCAGCGTGTGACAATAGATTTCCAGCGGCAGAGGCTGGGGAAACAGACCCTTGCGAGCATCGGCGTAGGCGTCTTCAAGTTGGCTGAAACTTTCATTGACATGGAACGTGCCGGCAAAGGCCAGGCGCGGGTCCACCCCCGACTTGAGGCGGGGCAGACGTGTCAGCAGCATGTTGATTTTCAACTGCGAACCTTCAAGGGACTTCGCCATAGTGCGCCCGCGCAGGCGAGCCAGATGTTGGGGCGCTGCGGCAAAGAGCAGGTCCCGCGCGACAAAGGCTCGGCCGGACTCGGTCTGAACGCGGACCCCGGCAGGACCACTTTCAAGCGCTGCGACCTTCGAGTCAAGAGCGATCTCGACCCCGTGCAACGTGGCGATGCGGTGCAGTTCCTTGACCAAGGCACCCATGCCGCCCTGCGGCACGCGCCACTGTCCGTTGCCGTTGCCGATCAGGTGATAGAGGAAGCAGCGGTTGGCCTGCATGTCGTCGGCTGAAACAAAGGTCCCGATGAGCGCATCGGTGAGCACCACGCCCCGGACCAGGTCGTCGCCGAACCGATCGGCAATAACTTGGCCGATCGGTTGTTCCATGAGGTTCCGCCAGACTTCGGGCAAGCCGATTTCGGATTTGAGTTGGGCTGCGCTCTTCAAGGGCTTGAGCATGGAAGGTGCCATGCGTTTGGCCAGCTCGGCGATCTGGCCGTAGAACGCCTGCCAGGCCTGGCCTTCCTGATCAGTACCGGTGAGCCTTCGGAAGCTGCTGGCCGTCGCTTGATCCCACTCGGACGCGACCAGCAGTCCATCTTCCATTGCATCGCGGTGATAGGGCGTATAAGAAGCGACCGGCCGTTCGAGCGTTTTGAAGTGGATGCCCAGGTCCGCGACGATCTGGTCCGGCAGGAGTGAAACCAGATACGAGTAACGCGACAGCCTCGCCTCGTACTCGGGGAATGGTTTGACGCTGGTGGTGGCCCCGCCGAGTTCGTCCCGTGCTTCGAGCAGCAGAACCGTTTTCCCCGCCTTGGCCAGGTAGCTCGCTGCGACCAGCCCGTTGTGTCCGCCGCCGACCACGAGGGCATCGTACTTTTTCTCAGAGTGCGTGTTGACCAACTTGATTTCCTTTGACTGAGAGAAAGTCCTTATCCCTGATCGCGGGCTGCTCCCGGCCTCGATTGCAGCAGGACCCGGTACTCCAGATGGATCGCCCTGATCCTCCGGGCGAGCGCCAGCGAAACGAGACTATCTCTTACAGGATGGTCCCGCTGCGTGTCTGACTTGTTCTTGAAGTGACGAAATGGAGCCGAAGGGGATCGAACCCTCAACCTCTGCATTGCGAACGCAGCGCTCTCCCAATTGAGCTACGGCCCCGCGTGGGTCGGGTATTGTCCGTCGACCCGGCGGCACGGTCAAGTCCGCGGACGGGTCTGATCGGGGTAAGGATATTGATTCTTGCGGGAGGGCGAGGCTCCTGCCGAGCCGCGACGCTTCTACGGCTTGCGGCTCGGCAGGAGCCTCACCCTCCCATCGGTTTCCCATCGGGTTCGCAATGGTCTTTAAACTGACGGGTCTGAAAAATCTGCGGGGCAAAGAAAAAAAGTGCTGGACTTTGACCGGGGTGTCGAAGTAGACTTTAAGAGGATCGAGCGCCAGCTTGATCGCGAACATCGACGCTGCTCACTGCGTATCACTAACGACGTGAACAGCGGACCGCATGTTCGCACGCGTGGGTCGGCCAAACCAAATATCGTTCCCTCCTCGGTTTGAGCCGCACGTACATTACGAACCACCTTATAATCCCGACGGCGCGTCGTGCGCAGGCCGGGCGCGCCACCTGAGCCGGTATGAACCGGCTCGGCGATCTGCAAGCTATTTGCCCTTGATAAGGAGCAGCCGATGTCGAAGAAAAACGAAGCGTGGGGCATTGAAGTCGGAGCCCAGGCCATCAAGGTGATGAAGCTCGCCCGGTCTGGCAACGGCGTGGTACTCGAAGACTTCGAGCTCATGCCCTTCAAGCACGTGCTGACGACGCCGGACCTGAACGTCGAGGAAGCCATCCGCGTCAACCTCGAATCGATGGCTCAGAAATACGAGTTCGAGAAGTCGACCGTGGTCGTCTCGGTGCCCGGGCACATGGCCTTCGCCCGCTTCGCCAAGCTCCCGCCGATCGAGTCTAGCAAGGTCAAGTCGATCGTCGCCTACGAGGCCCAGCAGCAGATCCCCTTCCCCATCGACGAGGTCGAATGGGACTACCACGTCTTTGAAGAGGAAGATGCGCCGGATATCGAGGTGGGCATCTTCGCGATCACCAAGGAAAAGGTCGCCAACTTCCTGTCCAACTACCGTTCGGTGGGCCTGCGCGTCGATAAGCTGACGCTCTCGCCGGTGGCGGTGCATAACGCCTTCGCCTTTGACAGCGCCAACGATCCCGGGGCGGGTAGTTCGGTGTACCTGGATATCGGCACGGTGTCGACGGACATCATCGTGGTTGAGGCCGGGGGCATCTGGCTGCGTACGCTGCCTCTGGGCGGCAACCACTTCACCAACGCGTTGATGAAGCAGTTCAAGATCAGCTTCGCAAAGGCCGAGAAGCTCAAGCTCGAGGCCGGCACCAGCAAGTACGCCAAGCAGATCTTCCAGGCGATGCGTGAAGTGTTCAGCGACCTGGTGTCGGAGATCCAGCGCTCGCTGGGCTTCTACCAGTCGCTGAATCGTGACGCGGAGCTGAACCAGATCGTGGGCGTGGGCTCGACGTGGAAGCTGCCGGGCTTGCAGAAGTTCCTCAAGCAGAACCTGCAGATGGAAGTGATTCGGCCCGACGGTTTTGGCCGGCTGGAAGTCGACGGCCGACGCGCGGCGGAGTTCTCGGCTGTCGCGGTCAATATGGCCACCGCCTACGGTCTTGCGCTGCAGGGGCTTGGCATGGCTTCGGTCGATGCCAACATTCTGCCCCAGTCGATCCTGCGTCAGCGGATGTGGAAGTCCAAGCAGCCGTGGTTCGGCGCGGCCGCGGCCTGCGTTGTCGGTGCGGCGGCGGTCGGCGGCGTCATGCTGCTGATGAATAACGGCAGCTTCGACGCCGCTTACTCCCCGTCGTTGCAGGACGATCTGAATCAGACAATCGCCCAGGCCAAGGACTTCAAGACCCGCTACGACACCGAGGTCGTCGCCAACGACCCGCGGCCTGGTATCCGCAACTTCCGCCGAAGCTTCGACTACGCCAACCTCTATCCCAAGCTGCTTGAGGATGTCGCCTCGGCGATGTCCACGATCAAGCCCAACCCGGCCGTGGAAAATGTGGACTGGAACAACCCCGACGATGTTGCGAAGGTCGCCGCGATTGCCCGCAAAGATCGCAAGCAGGTCTGGATCACCAGTATCACCACGCAGTACAAGATGCCTGTGGACCCCAATGCCGCGACCGCGGTCGGCACGGACCCTGCCCTGGGCTTCGGCTCGCCCGATGGGTTAGGCGGGGCTGGCGGGTATAGTGAGTTTGGGCCCGGTGGCTTTGGCGATCCGAGCGGCGGTTTCGGCGGCGAGTTCGGCCCCGGGGGCTTCGGTGGCTTTGAGAGTAGTTCCTCCAGCACCGTCGATGTCGCCAAGCTCACGCCCGTGCCCTTCCCGGAAAAAGCCGAGTCCTTCGATGACTTTGGTGCAGAAGGGAGCGACCCGTTTGCTGAAGAAGGTGCCGAAGGAACTGAAGAAGGCACTGAAGCGGTTGAGGGTCTTGAAGGCACCGAAAGCACTGCCGCCGCCACACCCAAGTTTGACCCCAAGACCGACCCCTCGCCCCGCATCATTGTCACCGTTCAGGGTGAAACCACGATGGACGGCTCGACGATCGCTGGCCTCTTGCGCGAGGAGGTTGTCAAGTGGATGCAGGCCAACTCCCAACGCGAAGACCGGCCCTACATCCTCGTCGCGGAACTGACCGACTTTTCCTCCACCCGACGCGGCATCGTGTCTGATTCAACCAGCGGCGGTGCTGGCTCGGGACTGGGTGGATTCGAAGGCGGCGGCGAGGGCGG
>JBGSTE010000723.1:0-33651 GCA_041736655.1 Phycisphaeraceae bacterium
TCACCCGCAGGGTCGGCCATCCCACTCAAGGAAGTGCAGTCACCGACGCTTTTTGAAAGTGAAGCCACGCGCGATCAGCCTTCGCAAGCCCAGGCAGAGCCCGCGCGCAAATCCGCCCCGCCGCTTCAACCGACCCCGCTGCCCGAGCCGGCCGCGATGCCCGTCATCCCCGAGATCAAGCACGAACCCAAGCCCACACCCACCAAGCCCGAGACCACCTCGCCCCAGCCCAAGCGCGGCGAGCCGATCCTCCTGGAAGTCGGCTGGGAAGTGTGCAACAAGGTCGGCGGGATCTACACCGTCCTGCGCACCAAAGTGCCCTCCATGATGGCGCGCTGGGGTAAACGCTACTGCCTCATCGGGCCTTACAACCACGACTCAGCCCAGGTCGAATTCGAGCCCGCCGGCCCCGAGCAGATGGACACGCCCATCGGCCGGGCCGTGCAGCAGATGCGCGAGATGGGCTACGGCGTCGAGTACGGCCACTGGCTGGTCACCGGCCGACCCCAGGTCGTCCTCATGCACGTCGGCGCGGTCAAGCGATACCTCAACGACGTCAAGTACCGCCTCTGGTCCGACCACAACATCCCCTCGCCCGACAACGACGCGCTGGCCGACGATGTCATTGCCTTCGGCGAAGCCACGCGGATGCTGCTCTTCATCCTCGGCCAGCGCGAGAGCGATAAACGCGACCTCATCTGCCACTGCCACGAGTGGATGGCCGGCGTCTCCATCCCCATGCTCCGCAAGGAAAACTGGCCCGGGTCCATCGTCTTCACCACCCACGCCACGCTGCTGGGCCGATACCTCGCGATGCACAACCCCGCCTTCTATGAACACCTGGCCTTCTTCGACCCCGCACGCGAGGCCCACCACTTCAACATCGAGTTCCAGCACGGCGTCGAACGCGCAGCGGCCCACGGCAGCCACGTCTTCACCACCGTCTCCGATGTCACCGCACTCGAATGCCGACACCTCCTGGGCAGAGACCCCGATGTCCTCCTGCCCAACGGCCTGAACATCCAGCGATTCGCCGCGCTCCACGAGTTCCAGAACCTGCACCAGCAGTTCAAGCAGCGGATCCACGAATTCACGATGGCCCACTTCTTCCCGTCCTACACCTTCGACCTGGACAAGACGCTCTACTTCTTCACCTCCGGCCGATATGAGTACCGCAATAAGGGCATGGACCTGTGCATCGAATCGCTGGCCCGGCTGAATCACCGGCTGAAGGTCGCCGAGTCGCCGATCACCGTCGTCTTCTTCATCATCACCCGCGCGCCCTCGCACTCGATCAACGTGGCCGAGCTGCAGTCGATGGCCAACCTCGAAGACTTCCGCCGCATCGCCGAGCACATGACCGACCAGATGCAGGACCGTATCGTCGCCGAGGCTGCGCGTGGCCGGGTGCCCGACCTCAACGCCCTGGTCGATGAGTACTGGCGTCTGCGTCTTCGCCGATCGATCCACGCGTGGAAGCACAACTGGCTGCCGCCGATCGTCACGCACGACCTCAAGGACGACCAGAAGGACGACGTGCTCCAGTCGCTCCGCCGCTGCAACCTCCTCAATCACGCCAACGACCGCGTCAAGGTGGTCTTCCACCCGGACTTCATCAACCCCGTCAGCCCGCTGTGGGGCATCGAGTACGACGACTTCGTCCGCGGTACGCACCTGGGCGTCTTCCCCAGTTACTACGAGCCCTGGGGCTACACCCCGCTCGAGTCGATCGCGTTGGGCGTCCCGGCCGTGACCTCCGACCTTTCGGGCTTTGGCAGCTACCTCGCGCAGCTATTGCCGGACCACGCCGAGTCGGGCCTGTTCTGCGTCCACCGCCGAAACCAGAACTACCACCAGTCGGCCGAGGAACTGACCGACATCATGTTCCGCTTCACGGAACTGAGCCGCCGCGAACGCATCACGCTGCGCAACACGGTCGAAAGCTACAGCGAACACTTCGACTGGCACAACCTCGGCCGGCGGTACAACGAGGCGCATGAGTTGGCGCTGGATCGGGTGTAGGCTTGGGTAGGACAAGCATTCCTGCCTGTCGATCGGCGTAGCCGAATCAATCTCAAAATAAGCTGGGAAATTGATCCACGCACCACTAATTAAGCCCATTGTCCTCAACGTCGCGAAATCCTCGAACAGATCGAATCTCTGCCCGTAGAGAGCCGAGCCCAGATCATCGATTCTCTGCTTCGCACAATGAATCAGCCCGACCCCAAAGTGGACGCGGCCTGGGTCATCGAAGCCCAACGCCGTCTGGATGATCTGCGGTCCGGGCGCGTACAGGGCATCTCGGCCGCGGATGTCTTTGCCAACGCTCGTAAGCGGTTTGCAAAATGACAGTCATCTTTCACCCCGAGGCCGACCGGTGTGTCCTAGTACACTCGATGTATTGAATCGCCTGCGCCTAGATCCTATAGTGGACCCCGCGTCAATCTTCTGCTTAACAAGGACAATCCATGCTGAGCAACGACTTTCAGGCTATGTCATCCCTTCTAGTTGCCGGCTTGTTCGCAGCAGTGACAGGCTGTTCAACGGCACCAAGCACAAACGCGGCCGGTCAGGAGACAGCCCATTCTGCGACTCATTCAGGCGTCGGCGTGGCTGACCATGCGCCCGACGCCGATCAATTCAAGCGCGAGGAGATCCAGTCCCGCTTGCGTGCCGCACGCGAGTTGCAGTTGGAGCAGAAATACGACGAGGCGCTGGCCCAGATCGAGGCGGCTCTGTTTCTTGATCCGCAGAATCCAGTGCTGCTCGGTTTCCGTGACATGATTCGAGACTCGGCGCGTGTCGATGACGAACCGCGCGTGACACGCGAGGGCAAGCTAGAAGTTGCCGACCCCAAATTCATCGCACTCGAAGCGAAAACGCCCTACGGCGACATCCTTGGCGGCCACGCCCCCTGGCCCGAACTCACCGCGATGCGACTCAAGGGGCTTGATGAAAACAACGACGGGGCCGAGGCAAACCGCGTCGCACAGGCGGCGATGCAAAAAACGCTCAGCCTCAACAACGACGACCTGACGCTTGAACAGGTCATCAGCTTGATACGCGACACGACCGGCGCGAATATCGCGGTGAACTGGCCGGCGCTTGAACTGGTGGGGATCGATCAGGACGCGCTCGTCTCGATCTCGCTGAGAGAGGTCCGCGCCGAGCAGTTGCTCGATTTTGCCCTCGCAAAAGTCTCCAGCGATGCGTTCGACAACGACAAGGCGGGTTTCTCCATCAGCGACGGCGTGATCAAGATCTCCACCCTGTTCGATCTGAACACCGATACCCAAACGCGCGTCTATGACATCCGTGGGCTGCTTTTCAAAGCGCCTGATCGCGCGGAACGGATTGATGAGCTTGTCGATCTGGTTCAGTCATCCGTCGGCGACGTGGACGAGTGGCTCGACGAGACGTCCGCCCTGACCGAACTCAACGGCAACTTCATCGTCAAGACAACCGCGAACAACCACGCCGCTCTTAACCAACTGCTTGACGATTTGCGCTCGCCGATCGATCCAGACCGGCTGCGGGCCGCCCTGACCGAGCTGGATGCACAGCAAACCCTCGATAAAAAGATCAGCCTCAACAGCGACAACCTTGCGTTTGATGGCTTCATCGACTTCATCCGAGAGAGCACCGGCGTGGACATCGACGTCAACTGGTCGGCATTGGAATTGGTGGGGATCGATCAGGATTCGTTGGTGTCAGTCTCGCTGAAGGAGGTCCCCGCCGAGCAATTGCTCCGACTGGTCCTGGAACAGGTCTCCGCGGATGCGTTTGATGACGACAAGGCCGGTTTTACAGTCCGCGACGGCGTGGTTGTGGTCAGCACCTTGCGGGAGCTGAAAGTCCAAACCGAAACGCGTGTTTACGATGCGCGTGATCTGGTGGGTCGTGGCCGGGATCGCAACGGGCTTGTCGAACAACTCACGGTCTTAATCCAGGAAACCGTCGGCAACCCGGATGAATGGCTCGATGAGGAATCGCTGCTGACCGCCCTAGACAGCTCGCTGGTCATCAAGACCACGCCGGACAATCACGCGCAGGTTATGCAACTACTCACAAAGCTTCGGACGCCGATGGATCAGAACGCCGTCGCGGCCGCGATCGTCGATCTGGATGCACAACAGCAGGCACACAACCCGCTCGGCAAGGCGATGCGCCTGGACAACGCCGCGTCCTCGCTGGGAAAAGTCATCGCCAATATCCGCGACAGGACCGGCGCGAATCTCTACGTCAACTGGTCGGCCCTGGAACTGGTCGGTATCGATCCGGATACGCACGTCATCGGCTCGTTCGAGAAGGCCCCCGCGGATCAACTGCTCCGCGCCGTTCTCGACAAGGTCTCCGCCGACGCGTTTGATGACGACAAGGCAGGCTTTGCCGTCCGCGACGGCGTGGTCATCATCTCTACGCTGCGTGAACTGAAGCATGCAACCGAGACCCACGTCTACGACATCCGCGACCTGCTGCTGAGGGCGCCGCACCGCGAAGAGCGCATCGAGCAGATCACGGAGCTTATTCAATCCAATGTCGGCAGCCAGGATGAATGGGACGATATGGATTTAATCGTGCTTGGCTTCAAGGATCACGTGATTATCAAAACCTCACGAGACGATCAATGGGACGTGCTGGTATTTCTCACCAAGCTGCGTCTGGAACGGTAGCTGAGCGCACTGGGCGGCTTCAAGGGGGAACTTTGGAAACAGAGATGACGATCCGTTGAAAGCGAGGCTTGCTTAGTGTGCGGCCAGTGGCTCATGCATCAGGCTGCAGTGCCCGGCAAGTTTTGGCTGGTGGAAAGAAGTCGTCATAAAAAAGCCCCTGCTGCGTCATGCAACAGGGGCCGCGGGAGGGGTTGGCATCGGTAATCGGGGGTGGAGCTTGTCAGTTGTCACAATCCTTGAGGAAGCGGTCGACTTCGCGCTCGGCCGCGTCTCGTTCTTTGCCGTACCGCTCCTGGACCTTGCCGACCAGTTGATCGCGCTGTCCGTCGATGACGTCAAGGTCGTCGTCCGTGAGCTTGCCCCACGTTTCCTTGGCACTGCCACGGATCTGTTTCCATTTACCTTTCAGGGTGTCCTGATTCATCTTGAACTCCTTAACGACTGCGTCGTTCAACACAATCGAACGACTGGGGTTCTGAGCCATGTCGTCCATGGCCCGTGATGTCACTACATGATGCAAATCCGGTGCCAGCAAAATGATCGTGACGGATGCGGTTTAAACGCGATGGCGCGCCCTCCATGGCACATTTTCCTTGTAATGCTTGCAATTACTTGAAAAGAATACAAGCTGAGAAAGCCACACCGAGCGGATTGTCCGAGGTTCTGGATGATGTCCGGAGGGTCTCGGCCTGTGAATGTTCGTATTGTTTGACCTATCATGCCCGCATGCACTTTGGGCGTTCGGTCGTGACCACCGGCACGGGCCTGCTTTTCGCGCTGGCGGCGATGGCTGTTGCCCTGTCGACGGTGTCCTGTTCGGATTCGGGCGATGCCGGCAAGGCTGCGACAGAGCCCAACGCCGTCGCAGTCGCCAATCCCCTGCACGCGGGATACATCGGCTCAAACGCCTGTGCAGACTGCCACCAGAAGCAGCACGAGGACTGGGTCGGCTCGCATCACGAACAGGCCATGAAAGAGGCCAACGAGCAAACCGTGCTCGGCGACTTCAGCGGCGTGACCTTCGAACACTTCGGCGTCACCTCGCGATTCTTCAAGAAGGACGGCAAGTTCTTCGTCAACACCGACGGGCCCGACGGCAAGCTCGCGGACTTTCAGATCAAGTACACCTTCGGCGTCGAGCCCCTGCAACAGTACCTCGTCGAGTTTGAACGCGGGAAGATCCAGGCGCTGACGATCTGCTGGGACACCCGGCCCAAAGAAGACGGCGGCCAGCGCTGGTACCACCTCTACGCGGATGAGGCGATCCCGCACACCGACGCGCTGCACTGGACCGGGCCGAACTTCACGTGGAACCACATGTGCGCCGAGTGCCACTCGACGGACCTGCAGAAGCAGTACGACGAGAAGACCGACACATACAAGACGACGTGGTCGCAGATCAACGTGTCGTGCGAGGCGTGTCACGGCCCGGGCCAGAAGCACGCGGAATGGGGCGAGCTGTACAAGGCCGGGAAAATCAAGGAAAAAGACGCGGCTTTAAGCGACATGGGCCTTGCCATCCGCCTGAAGGACCCGACACGGCAGTGGGTCATGAACCAGGAGACGGGCATCGCCGAACGCCGGACACCGCTCAAGGACGACACGCTGCTCAATGCCTGTGCGCGTTGTCACTCGCGTCGTTCGCAGATCTCCGACAACCCCGACACGGCCACGCCCTACCTGGACAACTATCGCCCGGCCCATCTGACCCAGACGCTCTATCACCCCGACGGCCAGATCGAGGACGAAGTCTATGTTTATGGCTCGTTCATCCAGAGCAAGATGCACGCCAAGAGCGTGACCTGTGTCGACTGTCACGACCCGCACACGACCCGCGTGCCGACAACGAGTAACGACCTGTGCGCCAAGTGTCACAGCCCAAGTAAGTTCGACACGTACGACCACATGCACCACCCGCCGGACTCGGCCGGTGCGTCGTGCATCAACTGCCACATGCCGCACAAGACCTACATGGGTGTTGATGATCGGCGGGACCACAGCTTCCGCATCCCCCGGCCGGACCTGTCGGTCAAGCTCGGCGTACCCAACGCCTGCAACCAGTGCCACACCGAACAGACCGCCGAGTGGGCCGCGGAAAACGCCGCGTTCTGGTGGGGCCTCGATCCGGATCGGCCGATCCACTACGGCGAGGTCCTCGCGGCGGCGCGGGCGAACACGGCCGGCGCCGATGTGCAGTTACTCGAACTGTTGCGAGACGAGACGCGCCCGGCGATCGTGCGCGGAACGGCCGTGATGATGCTGTCGCAGTACGCCACGCGCCGCGCAGCCGAGGGCGTCCTTGAAGCGCTGGGCAGCAGCGAGCCGTTGATCCGCCTGGCCGCAGCCGACGCGCTGAGCAACCTGCCGATTGAGCTGCGGATCAAGCCGGCGCTGGATGTGCTGGGCGATCCGTTGCGATCGATCCGCATCGAGGCGGGCGAGGCGCTGGCCGATGTCCCGCCAACACAGATCAGCCCACAAGACCGCGAGAAGGTCAAGGCTGGTATCGAGGCGTACAAGGCGGCACAGCATGTCTCGGCCGACACCGCGGCGGCGAACATGAACCTCGGCGGCATCGCCTACCGCATGGGCGATCTTGATGAGGCAACGAAGCGCTACGAGCGCGTGCTTGCGATCGACCCGGCCTTCTTCCCCGCGTACTCCAACCTCGCAACGCTCTACAGCGAGCGCGGCGAGCCGAAAAAAGCGCTCGATCTCTTAGCCAAGGGCTTCACGTTCCTGCCCGATCACCCGGACCTTTACTACGCGCAGGCGCTGGTGTACATCCGCCAGCGGGACTACGGCAAGGCGATCGCTGCGTTTGGCCGAGCCTATACCGCCGCACCCGATCGGGCGGACATCGCCTACGCCTACGCGGTCGCGCTGCACGACACCGGCAGCCCGCCCCGCGCGATCGCCGTCCTCAAGCAGGCCCTGAACACCGAGCCTAACAATGTGCAGGTGCTGCTGGCGCTGGCGAACTACAACCAGGAACTACGGCAGTTCAAGGACGCGCTCGAGTACGCCCGACGTGCGCTGCAACTCATGCCCGACGACGCAGGCTTGATGCAGTACGTCGCGCAGCTAGAAGCGATGTCGCGGTGAGGCAATTCCCGGCAAGTTGATAGATAAGAAAAAGTGTTCGTCCATCCCGCTTAAGCGGGCTGGCCAATCGCTCCTCTTTATACAATCAAAGAGATCAATACGATCTACCGCTCACTCTTTGCCCGGCTCGTAGCTGTAGAGCCGTTCGCCGTACTCGTCGTAAAACTCAAAGCGGATCGTGGTTTTCGCGTCGCCTTGGCTGGGCGTGGTGACGACGGAGAGGAACCCGCCGGAGGCCTTGGCTTGGGTGTAGGGCTGTTTGATCAGGGCGTCGGGGTCGGTGCTGTTCTTGTTGCCGGGCTTCTGTCCTAGTCGGCTGTTCTCATCACAGATCGCGCCGCTGGAAAACTCGTGCGCGCCGCTGGGGTCGATCGAGTGATACTGCCAGTGACGATCGCCGCAGAGGAGGAACGTGCCGTTCTTCCACAGGCCTTGCTCGGCCGCCCATGTTTTGAACGCGTCGCCCTCGTGCTTAAAACCCTTGGGGTTCGTGTGGTTGTCGCTCTTGTACGCGTCGTCCGGCCCGACCATCGGCGTCGGGCTGATGATCAATTTATAAGTCGCGTCAGACTCGGTGAGCGTTTTCTTGAGCCAGGCAAGCTGCTGAGCACCCCACAATGTTTTATCCGGACCGTCCTCCATCTTGTTCGGGCTGCGATAGTCCCGGCCTTCGAGGAGCCAGATCTGCACATCCTTGGACACACGGTGCGTGCGATACGTCGGCGACTTGTCATCGTCCTGCGAAAAGATCGGCACCTGCTCGCGGAAGGTCTTGATACCCAGCTCATGCGAAGGGAAGTAGTCGCCGGTGGCGTCGCTGTCGTTGGTGCGGTGGTCGTGGTCGTCCTTCATCCAGTAGCCGGGGACGGACTTACTGAGTTCTATAAATCGCGGCCGAGAAAACTGACGATGCCACTTGGCGCGCATATCTGCGAGTGTTTTGACTTTCGGTATTTTGTCGTAATAAACATCATCGCCGGTATAGACAACGAAGTCGGGCTTAAGCTTGAGCATCGCGTCGTAGGCGGGGAAGCCCAGCGCGCGGTCCTGGCCTTCGTAGCCCTTGCCCTCGTTGCCGATGTACTTGTCGTAGTTCATGCCGGTGACGACGTGGAGGCGCGTGGGGACGCTGGCGTCTTTGCCGGGGAGGGTCTTAAAAGTGAATGAAGCGTTGGCATCAGCGGCCGCGGGGTCCGCAACGGGCCCTTCAAACATGGCTTTGCAGCGGTACTGCTGGCCGGGCTTCAAGCCGGTCAGGACGAACGAGGCGACATAGTCGTGATCGGCCTTGGCTTTCACCAGCGCGGTAAGCCCGGTAAGGCTCGGCCCGGGAACCATCTCATATTGCAGCCGAACATATCGCTCGACGCCCGGCAGATCCCCATCCCGCAGCGCATCGCCATCATCAAAGGTGTCGCCATCGATAAGGTCTTTGCCTTGCGTCACGCGAACCTGCACGACTGCGGTTGTCTCGGTCACTTCGCCGACCATGATGCCTTGGCCAAACGCGGGGTCGGCAAGAGCGGGGATGGATAGCAAAATCAAGAGCAAAGATGCGAAGGCGGTCGTGACGCAATGTCTCATGGTCATTCTCCGAGGATTTCTAAAGAGACGCGAATGGGGCCCGGCGCGTTACAAATAGGCTCTGTCTCACGCCGACGCTGAGCGAGGCTTTGCGAGTGAAGCGTCTGGTATCGAGCGATGCGTTTGCTAGCGTTGAATCAAAATTTACCAGACGCTTCGCGGACTCAGCGTCGGCGTGGGTCGGCGTGGAGATAGCGTCGGCGAACAAGCCGACGATGGCAATCACCCGCCCGCGTTGATCTGCTCAATCCTTGTCTGGTCCATCAGGGTGCGGTGTGTGCCCAGGGCCTCGGGCGCGTTTGGGTCGCTGGGCGTGCGCTGCACGTACGTGCCGTCCGCCTGCATGTCCCACGCCTGCCGCTGGTCCTTGAGCATGATGTCCAGGATGTCCTGCAGGCGTTTGCGCTGCGTGGGGTCGTAGATCGGCGTGATGCACTCGACGCGGTTGTTGAGGTTGCGGTACATCCAGTCGGCGCTGCCGGTGTAGTACTCGCGCTGGCCTTGGTTATGAAAACAGTAGATCCGCGAGTGCTCCAGAAACCGCCCGATCACGCTGCTCACGCGGATGTTCTCGCTGAGCCCCGGCACGCCGGGCCTCAAACAGCAGAACCCGCGGACGATCAGGTCGATCTTCACGCCCGCGCAACTCGCCTCATACAGCTTTCGGCAGATGTACTGGTCCTCCAGCGAGTTCATCTTCGCGGTGATCGCCGGGCGGTTCGGGTCGTCCGCCTTGCCGCCGCGCTCTTTCCACGCGGCGCAGTAGTCGATCTCGCGCTGGATCATCTGCATGAAGCGCCGGCGCATGTTGGTCGGCGCAATGAGCAGGTGGTCGTAATCGCGTGCGATCGACCGGCCGGTGAGGAAGTGGAACAACTGCACCAGGTCGCCCGTCAGCCGCGGGTCGCAAGTAAACAGGCCCAGATCGGTGTACAGGTCCGCCGTCTTGGAGTTGTAGTTGCCCGTGCCGATGTGGGCATACGTCCGCAGGCCCTCGGATTCCTGGCGAACCACGAGCGAGGTCTTCGTATGGGTCTTAAGGCCCATCACGCCGTAGACCACGTGGATCCCCGCTTTTTCAAGGCGACGCGCGAGCTCGACGTTGCGTTCTTCATCGAAGCGGGCCTTGAGTTCGACGAGCACGACGATCTGCTTGCCTGCCTCCGCCGCGCGGATCAAGTCGGGGATGAAGGGCGAGTTCTTGGCGGTGCGGTAGAGCGTGAGCTTGATCGCGATGACCTTCGGGTCGCTGCACGCCTCGCGGATGAAACGCTCGACCGAATGGCTAAACGACTCGTACGGGTGGTGGACCATCACGTCGCACGAGCGGATGATGTTGAAGATGCTCGCCTCGTCGTCGATCAGCCGCAGCGGCGTGGCGGGCTGCCAGCGTTCGTACTTGAGTTCGGGCTTGTCGACCTTGCCGTAAATCACCCATAAATCGTTGTAGTCCAGTTCGCCCGGCATCTCGTAGACATCCTGCTCGCGCAGGTTCATCTCGCCGATGAGGAACTGGTTGAGCGGGCGGTACGGCGTGCCGTCCACCTCCAGCCGAACGATGTTGGCAAATCGCCTCTGACGAAGTTCCTCGTTGACTACCTCCAGCAAGTCCTCCGCATCCTCATCCTGTGAGCCCACCGCCGCGTTGCGGGTCACACGGAAGGGCTCGATCTCTTCGATCTCCATGCCCTGAAACAAGTGGTGTAGGTTGTGGTGGATCAGGTTCTGAAGCGAGATATAGCGGTAGTGCTCGCGCGTGTCGCTGGTCTTGGCAAAGAGGCGGATCCAGCCGGGCAGAACCTCGGGCACCTTCACGCGGGCAAACTGCAGGCCGAACGTGCCGGTCACATCCGTCCGCGCCGCCTGCGGGTCGCCGGCCGGGGTCCGCATCATGACCCCCAGCGAGGTCGAGAGGTTGGAGATAAACGGGAACGGGTGGCCGGGGTCCACCGCCAAGGGCGTGAGCACCGGGAACAGGTTGTCATGGAAGTGTTGCTGGGCCTCTTGCCGTTCCGCGTCCGTGAGTTTCTCCCACGTCAGGAGCTCGATGCCATGCTCGGCCAGTGCTGGCAAAATCTCATCGCAATAACAGGCCGCCTGTCGCTCAAGCATCGGCATGACCATCTCGCGGATCGTCTTGAGTTGATCCACCACCGACACGCCATCGGGCCCGCGCTGGCCCTGGTTGAGCTCCGCCTGCCGCTTGAGATAGCCCACGCGTTTCTGGTAGTACTCATCCAGGTTCGAGTTGAAAATCGCCAGGAACGCCACGCGCTCGAGCAGCGGCGTACGACTGTCCAGCGCCTCATGCAGCACCCGCTCATTAAAGCGCAGCCACGACACCTCGCGGTTGATAAACGCTTCCGCATCCGCCACCGGCAAAGGCCAGGGCGACTCTTCATTCATCGCGGTACTCGGGGTCATCACGGGGTCGGTCTGGCTCATGGTTACTTCAGTTTAGAACATTCAACGCGCGGACAACGCCGACATCATAGGGTAGTCCCCCCGCAGTACGCACCTGCCCCCGAAGCCCACGGCTTACCGCTCTGGGGCACGACGTGGGGTCCGCCCAACAAAATCTTCAAAACCCGCCGTTGGAATTGAAACGCTTGCCCGTAAAATACACCCACTCCCATGTCCCGCCATGCCAAGCGCAACACCGCCAGCTCTATGGCCGGCGACACGGGGCCAACCCCTGATCAGCCCAATGTAATCCCCGCCGCGCCCGTCACTTTGATGGAAGCTCAGGCGGGTTCGGTGTGGCGAACAAAAGTACCTGTGTAGCTCTTGGCGCTTCTTGTTGTCGCAACAATTTCCGTTGCAATTTATATGTTTTGGATAGCAAAGCATACGGCAGACAGGTCAAATAGAGACTATATGGATAAGGTTGTTCCACGCCTTGAAATCGACGATTAAGCCGAGGCAAGAAAGCGATGACAAACCGATCCTTGTCGGTAGCATGCGCAAAATGTTTTATCCATCCGGACTTTCGCTTGGGCCCAGGACCGGCTTCGGGTGGAAGGTCGGTTACTGGTTTGCGATGCGTGCTCTGATCGTCGTTGGGTTGTCGCTTCGCCCCCGCGTGGTGACGAGGCGGTTATGTTCTGGCCGTCGTAGATCACCCGTTGAGAACCAAGCCCAGTACGCCTCCGTCCGGGCGGTGACGATGGGGTAGGACGCTTTAACCATCTGCCGAGACCTGTTTTTATATAGACCTGTTGTTCTGACTAGTTAGATGATTCAGATGATCCGTTTAAGTTTCGCGCGCACGGCCGAGAGGGCCAGGCGTGTCACGACTGAAATCGTGACGGTCCGCAGCACGATGGTCTTATTGGCGAACAACAGGCCGCTGAGGATTGCGGCCGACAGGCAAAGTGGCGCGTGATTTCGCACGGCATTACGCAGGAGATCCAGCTTGTCGGATCGGCCTGGGTGTGACGACGGCTGGCTCAACAACAAGGCCTTTGCACGCTGAACGTCCAACTCAATGGGTCTGGCGCGGGCGCTGCGCTTGTCGGTGGACGGGTCGTTGTAATCTGTCGCTGTGCGTGGCCTTAGCATGTCAATCATGGGATCGCTCACGAGGTATCCGCGGGTTGTACCGCCCTGAACACCATCAGGACGGCAGCCCCCACGAGGGTTGAGGCAAAGCCGGTGAGGACCAGCGCCGCCGGCCAACCCACGGCCAGCGCGAGAGTCCAGGACATGCCGCACAACATCGCGAGGCTGCCGAGCACCAGCAACACCCCCGCCGCCATCCATGCCAGCAGTCGCAGCGCGAACCAGCCGGCCTGATGACGAAGCGAACGCCCCTCCGCCTCTGCGAGGTTGGCCAGGCGTACGACGAACTCGCTGATCTTCTGGGTCATCGTCGGCAGAACAGGATGGAGATCAGAGCACCGACCCCGAAAGCTGCCCCCAGCGCAGTCATTGGCTTGTCGTTCACAAACTCGGTGAGGCTGTCGACCGAGCTGTTGTAGGTCTTTTTCGCTTTGTCTTTTCCCGTCTCGATGAGGGATTCGGTCAGTTCGGTCAGGTCTGATCGCAGCGTCGCGAGGTCGTCTTTGAGCGTGTTCAGGTCTGTGGTCGAGTTTTCGGCGGTGGCCTTGGTGGGGGGATTCATATCAAACTCCGGGGGGTAAGTGGTTGTATCAAAGTGAACAAGGCGGGCCTGGTTGCGGATCATCTGCCGGGCATGGCGTTGGCTCTGCCGATGACGAACCACAGGATCATGCCGATCACCGGCAGCAGCAGGATGATGAGGGTCCAGAACAGCTTGGCCGCAACATCCATCGCGCTGCCGAGCACGCTGATGATCGCGACGACGTCCAGGACAAAGATCAGGGTTCCGACGATGCCGTATGCCATCACTGCTTTCGGGTAAAGGGATCGAGACTCAGGCCGCCGAGATCAGGACGCGAGCGGCATGCCCGCCTGCTTCCAGTCCTCTTTCCCGGCCTCGTAGTCCAGGACGTTGGTATAGCCCAACTCCTCCAGCCGGCGGGCGGCCTGTGGTGAAGCGTTGCACGATGCGTCCTTGCAGTACACGACCACCTCCTGGTCTTTATCAGGCACCGCCTGCTGCACGCTCTCGTCAAACTGGTCGTCGATCGGGATGTTGATCGCGCCGGGCAGGTGGAACTCCTTGAACGATTCCTCCGGCAGCGTCTCGATCAGGGTCGTGGCGGGGTTGTTCATGTCAATCTTCTTCTTCAGATCGCTGCGGTTGATCGTTTTCATCGTGTTCCTTTCAAGGGCGTGCGTCACGCGGCGGGGGTCTATCGATCGTGCTCTGCGTCGCCGAAGATCGCCACGGTGATTTGCTAATAAGACAATACTGGCCAAGCGATCGCTTTCGAATCGGGGGATTCGTCTGGCCGGTGGTAGCGAATACCTTGATCGCTTATGGGGAGATCCCCGATAGAGGCCGCTGATGGAGAGGCTGAGTCGGCTGAAGATCAGGTCTGCTCGGCGACCCAGCGGGCCGCGTGGCAGATCATCTCGTTGCTGTCAGCCAGGTGGAGTTTGACCTTGATATGCTCGCGGTAGGTCTCGATCGTCTTCATACTCAGGTGCAGGTCGGCGGCGATCTCGCGCGTGCCCTTGCCCTGGCCGAGCATGCGATAAACTTCCAGCTCCCGGTCGCTGAGGCGTTCGAGCGGCGACTGGTCGCCGGGCTTGATCCCCGCGGCCATCTGGTGCAGCAGGCGGTCGGCCATCTCAGGGCTCAGATACACCTTGCCGCTGAGCACGCGCCGGATCGCGGCGACGATGTGGTCCAGGGCCTCCTGCTTGTTGATATAGCCCAGGGCCCCGGCCTTGAGCACGCGCTCGGCATAGAGCGTCTCGTCGTGGATCGACACGACCAGGATCGACAGGTGTTTGTGCATCGCCTTGAGGTCTTTGATCAGCTCAAGCCCGCTCTCGGAACCCAGCGCCAGGTCCACCAGCGCGACGTGCGGGCGGTGCTCGCGCACGGCGGCGATGGCCTCGCTGACCGTGCTGGCCTCGGCGCAGACCGTCAGGCCTTTCTCCGCGTTGAGGGTGTCCACGATGCCACGCCGAACAATCGGGTGGTCGTCGATGACAACGATACGCTTGGCCGGCGAGATTCGGCTGGTCATGGGTTTGCCTTTTTTAGCTTCAGTTTGCAGGTCATCAGCGTCCCGTTCGGGTCCGAGCTGATTGTAAGCCGAGCCCCGATCGTTTCGGCACGGTAGCGCATGATCCGCACCCCGATCCCGCCGAAGAGGTCCGGGTCCTGAACCCTGCCGTCGCCGTTGTCGACGACGGTCAGTTCGATCTGGTCATTCTCTTGAACAAGCCCGATGTGGACAAACGTGGACCCGCTGTGCTTGACGGCGTTGATGACCGCCTCGTGAGCGATAAAGAACAGGTGTCGGGCGTGCTTGTCGCTGGGCAGGGTCAGTTGGTCCATGCAATCCAGGGAGAAGTGGATATTGAACCGCCGGCCGGAACTGTCCACCAGATCGCCCAAGGCGCGGGGCAACTCGTCGGCCCGGCACTCGACGGGCGACAGGCCCTTGGAGATGGCCCGGGTCCGCGCCAGCGCGTTGCTGACGCCCTGGGCCAGCTCGACCGCCTTAGGCAGGGCCAGGGCGTTGTTCTGATAAGAGGCGGCGAGCATCTCCCGGCTGAGATAGGCCAACCCCACCAGGTCCTGACACACGTTGTCGTGCAGTTCGCGCCCGACCCGGCGTTGTAACAGCCAGGCCGAGTCTGTCACCGCCCGCTGCAACTGCTTGAACTGCACCC
This sequence comes from Phycisphaeraceae bacterium, assembly GCA_041736655.1. GTDB lineage: Bacteria > Planctomycetota > Phycisphaerae > Phycisphaerales > Phycisphaeraceae > JAHQVV01. The sequence goes on from JBGSTE010000723.1 coordinate 15,639, forward strand.
GCTGAGCGATCAAAGACGCGACGCTGCCGAGTAACTCACGGACCGCCGCGCGGTCCTGGATCTGCCTGGCGGAGTAAAAGCTGATGAATGCGTGCGGCCGATGATCGATCCGCACCGGGGCAAGGACGCCCGAGCGCAGCCCGGCCTGTTGAGCGGCCTGAACCCGGCCGAAGAGCCCGCCGCAGGACAACTCGGGCACGACGTACGGCGATTGAGCGCCCTCAAGCAGGCGCAGGAGCTGGCCGCTGGATTCGTTGAATGCTTGCTCAACCGCCGAACGAAACGGGTCTTCTTGCGCCGGCCGAGTCAGGTGCCAGAGGTGCTGGCCCGGGCCGGTGGTCTGGTCGTCTTCCTGCAAAACGATGGCGTGGCCGACACTCCAGCCCTGGGTTTGGCAAACCCTCCGCAGGCAATACTCAATCTCGCACGGCAGGTCCTGCTTTTCGTCTTCAAACTGACGGATCACATCCTGATAAAGATGGGCCGCGGCCGCTTCATGCCTCAAGTCATAGGCGATCGCGCGATTTGCGTCGACGGGTACGGACTCGCGTCCGGCTTCGCAGAGATGTTCAAGGCCGGTGCTGGGGTTCATGATGCTTAAGCCATGACGGCGGAGTACACATGCCAGGGACCGAATCGGGCCAAGGGCGACAGGGCTTGAGACTGCCGCGGCTTCTACCTTTGCGCCCGACTGGTATAGGTCGTCTGGCCCCGACCGGAACAACCGCGTCAGGCCCGGCAAACGTGCTATTTCATCGTTCGACCATAGCACGAAGTACCGGTCAAACACATCGGGAAATCCCTGATGTTGTTGACCTGCGAAGCATCGGCCTCGGGCAATCGTCTTCTCGCCGCGGCGCGATGTCGGGCCGTAGCCGTCGACCCCGACCGACTCAATCACTGTCGGATTTGGCGGTGAGGTAGAGCAGGGCGAACCAACCCTTGGCGTCGGTCCACACGCGTCTGATCTTTAAGCCCGAGCACAAGGCACCGAAGCCCTCGACCGTGTACTTGTAGCTGGATTCGGTCCAGATACTCTCGCCGGGCTCGAAGTGGAACTCCTGCCCGTTCAGGAGGATGCGCTCGCGGCCCTTGGCGACCAGGTGCATCTCGATGCGTCTGGCGGCGCTGTTCCACCGGGCTTCGTGCAGGAATCGGCGCGGTCGCAGTACCGCGCCGAAGTCTCGGCGGAGCCTGTAGAGGATGTTGCGGTTGAAATCCGCGGTGACCCCGGCGCTGTCGTTATAGGCCGGCAATAAGACTTCCGGAGATTTATAGAGATCGATACCGATCAACAGCCCGCCGCCGGGCCCCACGAGTAGCCGAAGGCGACGGAGGAACTGCCGCACCTGCGGTGGGTGAAGGTTGCCGATGGTCGATCCGGGGAAGTACACCACGCGTCGGGATCCCGGCAGGGTATTGGCGGGCAGGTTCAGCGGCAGGGTGTAATCAGCGCAGACAGGGATGATCCGGCAGCCGGGGAAGAGTTCGCGCAGTTGCTGGGCGCTGTTATAGAGATGCTCACGTGAGATATCGACCGGCAGGTACGACGACAGCCGATCCATCGACGCCAGCAACACGCGCGTCTTGATGCTGCTGCCGCTGCCGAGCTCGATCAGGGCGACGTTCGGGCCCAGGCATTCGCACACCTGGGCCACATTGTCGCGCAGGATCTGCAACTCGGTCCGCGCGGGGTAGTACTCGGGCAATTGACAGATGCGGTCAAAGTAGGTGCTGCCCATGCGGTCGTAGAAGAGCTTACAGGGCAGAGTCCTTGGCTTAACGGACAACCCCGCGACGGCTTCTTCGAGCAGCGTCTTCGAGGGGCCGGCAGGGTCGGTGGTGAAAACAGATTGATGGCTTGTCGTCAAGCAAGGCCTCTCGGATACAAAGCGGGTGGGGTGGTCGTCAACTTCATCGATCACACGCCAGACGAAGGCCCGTGAACTGCCAGCGTGCGTCGGGCGGGAAAAAATTGCGATAGCTCGTGGTCACCTGGTCCCGGGGTGTCACGCAGGAGCCGCCGCGCAGCACGTACTGATTGCACATGAATTTGCCGTTGTATTCCCCCAGGGCGCCAGGCGGGGCCACATAACCCGGGTAGGCGGTGTAGGGAGAGCTCGTCCACTGCCACACCTGCCCGAGGAGTTGGTACTGGCTCGCTTCCGGGTCCTGTGATGAAACGCCCGGGTGCAGGGCCAGCGGCTCGGTGCAGGCGCGGTCGCGGGTCTTGCGATATGCGGCGATCTCCCACTCCGCCTCGGTCGGCAGGCGCGCCCCGGCCCACCGCGCGTAAGCGTCGGCCTCGAAATAGCTCAGGTGACAGATCGGCTGCTCGGGGACCAGCGGGCGCGGGCCCCGCAAGGTGTACTCCTGCCAATCTGAGGAATTGTCCGCAGTTCGGTACCAGTACAGCGGGTGTGTCCAGCCCGCGCTCTGCACGGTCTTGTAGCCCAGCGCCAGCCAGAACTCCGGCCGGTCATAGCCGCCGTCTTCAATAAATTCCAGGAACTGACTGTTGGTTACGAGCTGCGAAGACAGCGCGAAGGGGTGGAGGTAAGTCTTGTGTCGCGGCCGTTCGTTGTCGAAGGCAAACCGCCGCGCTTCGGGCGCGCCGATGTCGTAGACCCCCGCCTCGATCTCGATCCACTGCATCTCGGAGGCCAGACCCGTTGCATCCTCCCGGGTCTGCCGGGCCTGGTCGTCTTCGAGTTGATACGCCGGGAGCAGGGGGTTGCAGCTTAGCGCATGCTTGATGTCGGTCAGCAGCAGTTCCTGGTGCTGCTGCTCGTGTTGCAGCCCGATCATGATGATCTGCCGGAGCGTGTTCCGCACCACACGCCTGGGCTCGCGCAGCAGATCAATGACCAGCCGATTCACGCCCTCGCGGTACGCGTGGACCTCCTCAAGCGTCGGCCGGGACAAGAGCCCGCGTTGGGCCCGGCAGTGCTGCGGGCCCACGGCGTTGTAATACGAGTTGAACAGCAGGCGGTAGTTCTCGTTGAACCGGAGGTAGCCCTCGATGAAACGCCCCAGCACAAACTCCTCAAAGAACCAGGTCGTGTGCGCCAGGTGCCACTTGGTGGGGCTGGCATCGGGCATCGACTGAAGACAGCAGTCTTCCGCAGATAGTGGCCGGGCCAGTTCAACAGTCGCCGCGCGAACATCTGAAAAGTGCGTGATCAACTGCGACATCGACGAGACTTCCTGCTCGGCGCTTGCAACAACAGTCATGGCGGCTAGTTCCTGTTCTGCTCGGGTAATGGTGAAAGGCACTACGGATGAAACAGCCCACTGCCGAAAAAAAGACAGGGCGGGCCCGGTTAAGAGCCGCCCCACCGGTTTCTCCTCCCGGTTTCTCCTAGGTTTGATCTGCGCCTTGGCCAGCCGGCCGTCAGGCGTTGACGTTCACCGTGGACTCGGCGATCTGTGTGAGCTTCTTGTCCGCGTTGCCTTCTTCATCGAGGGTTGTCTGCAGGGTCTGCGCGACTTCGGCCAGACCCAGCCGTTGGGCAAAACTTCGCAGCGTCCCGTAGCCCGCGATCTCGTAGTGCTCGACACGCTGGGCCGCGGCGATCAGGGCCGCGTCACAAACAGCCTCATCTCCCTTGGCGTGCGCCATCTCTTCACCCTCCTTGATCAACCCCTTCATAGCCTCGCAGGTCTCGCGCGATGGCTTCTTGCCGATGCGCTTGAAGACCCCTTCAAGCCGATCAACATGGGTCTTGGTTTCGGTCAGGTGTGAGTCGAACGCTCGCTTGAGCTCCGCAGAGTGCGCCGCCTTGGACATCTTGGGCAGCGCCTCGACCAGGCGCTTCTCCGCGTCATACAGGTCGCACAACTGCTGTTCAAAGAGGTCCTGCAGGTTATTAAACTCGGTCGATCCAAAAATGCCCATGATCGGTCTCCTATTGGGGGGTTCATCGTGTTGTGAAAGGCCTGTGCCGACACATTCCGTGTCTTGCGTCCGTCATGCGACACACGCCACTTGCAAGGGATCGTAATTCAGGCACGAAATGCCCACTATCGGGAGCAAAGAGCGATCATTCATGGGGGGTTTCCCTAGCGCGTGGCCGCAGCGATGATCGCCAGCCGCGGACGCTTTCCTTCGTCCCGGCAGGGGAAATCCCCGAGCACCGCGCGCGGCTCCGGTCCGATGGGTGACGCCGACCCCTTGTGCGATACTCAGGTTGATGCATAGCGCGACGACACAACCCGTTTAACACAAGGAGAACGCCATGCTGTATTGGGCCATCGTCTTTTTTATTATTGCCATCATCGCGGCCGTGTTTGGCTTTGGCGGGATCGCCGCCGGCGCCGCCTCGATCGCACAGATCCTCTTTTTCATTTTCGTGGTGTTGTTTGTTCTCTCGCTCATCTTCCACCTGGTGCGCGGGCCGTCGCGTCGGATTTGAGGCCAGCCCAGAACAAGGCGAGCTCACATGCAATTTCTCAGCGCAGATCAACTGCATCAGGCCATGACGGAAGATAAGGACCTGCTTGTCATCGCGGTATGCGACACCGATGGCTTTGAGTCAGACCACATAGCCGGCACCATCAACATCCCCCTGTGCGAGGATGGGTTTGTCCGCCGCGTACGCGAGAAGACGGGCGACCCGCATCGCCCGCTGGTGCTGTACGACCTGGCGATGAATAGTGGCCTGGCGCAGATCGCTGCGGGGAGTCTCGAGGGCGCGGGGTTTAGTCAAACCCGCGTGTACGTCAGCGGGGTGGCGCATTGGCGGGAGTCGGGCTTCAAGGTAGGCCAGGGACCTGTCCAACGCTGACCGGATCATTGCCGGGCTCTTCGGGCACCACGGGCGATGAAGACGTAAACAGATAGTACGCAAATGCGATGGCCGCGATCAGCATCACCGACACGAGGATGACGACGAATGCCATCCAGCCCGGCGGGCCGCCCTCGGTCGACCGGTCTTCGTCGTGGATATTCAGTCGCTCGCTCTTCACCTGGAAATGTCCTTTGATGTTGGGTGGCGATCGTGCGAATACGACGCACAGCTAACGCATTCTGACACACGCATGGCCCGGCACGGATCGGCCGTTCCCCGTTTTATGGGTAGGGCCTGCCCCCATCGTGATGCGAGGCCCGTGGTGAAGATCGGCCGCGCATCGATACGTCAGCGCGCCGCCCAACGCCAACCCAACTCTTGCGGGATTCCCCTATCAACTCACGGTGAATTCGACTGATATTGCGGCGACAGCCAATGCGTGAAGATAGACATGCATCGTATGTTGTCTTGAAATCACAACATTGACAGCCCTTAAGCCCCTTACCCAAGGAAGCGACACCATGAGACATCACAAGACATTGAACTTGTTGACGGCAGCCCTGGCCACGACGGCGATCACCTGTTCGACAGGCTGGTTAACCGAGACCCACGCCCAGGACACGCCCGCAAAAACACAAGCCCAGCCCGCGCGGCCCGACCGTGCGCAGCCGGATCGTACTCAGCCAGCCCCGAACCAACCCGACCGCGCACAGCCCGACCGTGCGCAGAACGATCGTGATGATAAGGACAAGAAACATGACGAGGCCGTCTTCGAGTCGGCGTCACGCATGATGGACAAGACGATCTATGGTTCGGATCGTGAGGAGCTGGCGACGATCAGCGACCTCATTATCGATCACGCCAACGGACGCGCCGAGTATGTCGTGATCAATATCGACCGCGGCGTCCTGGACGTCGGTGGCACGGATTACGCCGTGCCCTACGGCATCCTCCGCTGGGACCACACCAACGACCGGCTGATGATGAACGCGACGGCGAAAGACTTCGAAGGGGCACCGACCTTCAACGCCTCCCGCTGGGCGAGCCTGGAGGAGCGCGACATCTTTAACGATGTGCAGGAATACTTCGGCTACGAATCAGAAGACAACAAGCCCAAACCCTCTCTTTTCCTTGCCTCTGACCTGCAGGGGGCTGACATCCGCAGTGCCGGCGACAAGGATATCGGAGACGCCTCGATGCTGGTGTTTGAGTGCCGGTCGGGCAAGCTCGTCGCCCTGATCGTTGAACCGGACGTTGAAGATGTGGATATCGATGAGGACAAGGTCGTGCCGTTCAGCAGCGTCTCGGGCATCAAGGACGGCGACATGATGGTGAACTTCGACGGCGCGAAACTCGCGCAGGCCCACGACGCCCCGGATGAAGTCAGGTCACTCAAGGCCGAGGACCTGAAAAAGGCGCTTGGTGTCTTCAATGAAGAGGTTCCGGAGTTTAAGCCCGTCGAGAATCCCGACTGGAAACCCGGGGACAAGACAAACCCCGGCAACCGAGCGGGTGAAAGGGAATAACGCGACGCGGCGAACAACTTGCTGTGCCACGCAAGAAGATGGCCGTCGACTGCTCGCAGTGAAAGGCGACTGACCCGCCGGGCGTGTAGGCAGAAAATCACAAAGGCCTTGTACCCGCCACCACGAGGACTTGTTCTCGTGGTGGTTTTTTCGATGAACAGTGAAACACACAAGCGATGGCCTGCGGAAGCGATGTTCACGGACGATGATCAACTGCTCACACAGCAGCGCGGTCGTGGCTTCACTTGACTGGATTGTATTTGACCGCGTGTTAGGGAAATTCCCGATTCTTACAAGCAAGCATACCCCGATTGGCCCCAGTTGAGGCGGGGTTTATTCTGGCTACATCAAGGTCAATCCGGTGCCATGGATGTGGCATCATCGGTCGATGCACAATCAATCCAACCCAACCAGACCAGGAGACTCATAATGAATTCTTTGTCAACAACCGCCCGCTTTGCATCACGCATCTCATTGTTGTCGCTCGCCTTTGCGTCTATGGCGATACTGGTCGCCTGTGAATCAGGCCCGTCCAGGACCTACAGCAATGTCAACTTCGAGCTCGACAGCAGTCATGACAGTATCTACGTGGGCGAGTCCGTCACCGTCTGGGCGGAGACGGAGAACACGATCGGCCGAGAACCCGAAATCAAGTGGACCACGACCGGCGGCGACCTGGAAGAACTGCGTAACGGAAGTGTCGTCCGGGTGACGTTCGACACGCCCGGCACATACAAGGTCTCGGGCCGACTCGAGCTTGAAGACGGCGTCGACCGGATGGACAACGTGACAGTCCTGGTGAGGCAACTGCCCTGAACGAATCGCCCCGGGAACCATGCCCGGCCGCGGCTGCCACGCCGCCCATCGACGATTCGACCAATAGAATAAGGGGAGAAAACAACCCCGTCGCGTCACACACACGGTTTTTTGCCGATTTGCTCCATGTGTTTGGCCGGCGGGTGTTTTTGCATCTTGAATCTATCACTCTCGCAGGGTGTGAATCAGCCGCCCGCCAAGCACACACGAGAATTCATCTGCGACATCAACGCGCGTCTTTGATCTGGCGTATCAAGAAGAATCAGACGCTAACCGATTAACCGATCGAAAGTCAGGACGGCCATCGCACCGGCTTGGCCACCTGCCCGTACAGCCACTTTTCACGCGCTATTTGTTTCTCGGCTTCGAGCCAGTGGGACTGGTCTTGGCCGTGGGGGCGGCCCTGTTCACACCAGATGCAATAGGCCCGATGGGCGATCTGATGGACGTATGGTTCGCTGTTGTGCGTTTCCGCGTGTTGGTTGGTCGTGCGCATCGGGAGCGTCTGGGACATGCCTGTCTCCTTGGGTGGGTGGTGGGCTGCAATGCGGGGAAGGGGAAGCTTGGGTCCGTGCGGGTACGCCGGGCCGGCCGTCCTTCCTATGGTTGACAATAAAGCGTCGCAGGCCGGGGCGGAATCCTCGGATCGCGTGAAGTGGCTTACAGGAATATCGGCAAGCGGGGATCGGGCAAGCCCCGACTACTCCAGCAGCGACAGGCCCTCGCGGATCGCGTATCGGGTGAGCTCGGCGATGCTGTGCAGGTCCAGCTTTTTCATGATGTTGCGGCGGTGGGTGTCGACCGTGCTCAGCGAGATGTGCAGCTTCGCGGCGATCTGGCCGGAGGTGTGTCCTTCAGCCAGGAGCTGCAGGACTTCGCGTTCTCTTGCGCTGAGCAGTTCCGTGCTGCTGCCGGCCTTGTCATCGCGCTTGACGATGCTGTCCACGATCTGGCCGGCGATCGCGGGGCTGAGGTATTTTCGGCCGATTTTGACGGCCTTGAGTGCCTCGACAATTTCTTTACTCAACGAGTTCTTAAGCAGGTAGCCCGAGGCGCCGGCGTGCATCATCGCCATGACGAATCGCTTGTCCGAGTAGGCCGACAAACCGATCACGGCGGTGTGGGGGTGATCGCGGATGATCTGTCGTGTGGCCTCGACGCCGTTGAGCCCCGGCATGCCGATATCCATCAGCACGACATCGGGGTCCAGCATGGCGACCATTTCAAGGGTTTCGTGCCCGTCGCTAGCCTCGCCGATGACCTGGACCCCCGCGTCTTCAAGCAGCCGTCGCAAGCCCTCGCGTACCAAGGCGTGATCGTCGGCGAGGATAACTTTCATGTCGGTCAAGCCCCTGACTCATCGACCGGCCCGGTCTCGAGTGGTACATATAAGGATACGACGGTTCCGTCTGAGGGGGCAGAAACGAATTTCATTTCGCCGCCGATGTAACGCATCCGCTCGCGGATGCTGAACAGCCCAAAGCCCCCGCCGTTGTCTCCCACGCGTTGCTCGGCCTCACAGCCCACGCCCTGATCGATCATTTGTACGACCAACCGATCGGCGTCCTGACGGAAACACACCAGCGCCTCGTTACAGCCGGCGTGACGGGCGACATTCACCGCCAGCTCACGCAAGGCCCGGAAGATGACCAACTGGGTCTTGTCCGCCAGCGAGGGGAACTCACATTCGCCCTTGACGACCAGACGCAATTGATACAAGCGCCACATCTCTTCCGCTAACCATTCTAGCGCCGCGATCATCCCCAGCTCGTGAAGCACCTGCGGCGCGAGCTGCTGGGTCATCGTGCGGACCGATCGGCCGGCGTCATCGATGATCTCTCCGAGCTGATCAAGCAGCGGGTCAGGCGTCGACCCCAGCTTCTTCCTGTAGAGATCCAGACGCATCTTCGCGACGACGATCAACTGGCCCAGGCCGTCGTGCAGATCGCGCGCCAGGCGCTTGCGCTCGTTCTCTTCGGTCATGAACAATTCCTGGGACATCCGCTGCAGGGCACGGGCCCGCTCCTCGGCGACCAGGGTGCGTTGCTCAAGTTGCTCGCCCAGGTACTCGGTGATGATCTGACCGGCCTTCTCCGCCCGCTTCATCCGGGTCACCTCCTGAAGCGTGCAGCACACCCGGCGGACCCGGCCGTTGGGCATCCGGATCGGGGCAATGTTCAGCGACCAGGTCCGCCGGCTGGCGCTGCTGGACTGCGACAGGCCGGTCAGTTCGATGTCGCTGATCGGCTCGCCGGTCTCGAAGACCTGTTTCACGTGTTGCTTGAGTGCGGCGGGAACCGTTGAAGCCTCGAAGCTGTCAGGGCTCTGGCCCGTGCGAACGTCCTGAAGTAAATCATTCATCAGCCGGTTGGTCTGCGTGATCTGCATCGCCGGGTTGACCACCGCCATGGGAACGGGTGAGGCCTGCAGGATCGCCTCGATCTTCGCCAGGCGCAGGTCGCGATCCTGCTGGGCGTTTTTCTGCGCAGTGATGTCGAAATTGATCCCGATCACGTAGCTCTGCCCGTTTTGGCCGTTAAATATCCGTCGGCCCCGGGCCGCAATCCATCGCGTCTGCTGATCGGGAAGGATGATCCGGAACTCATCCACAAACTCCTCGCCCGCGTCGACGACGCGCTCAAGCGCCGCGCGCACTCTCGAGCGGTCTTCGGGGTGCAGGCGCTGCCAGAAGAGGTCTGCCGTCCCGTCAAACTCGGCGGGCTCGACCCCCAACAGCCTTAGTTCCACATCGTCCCAGACCGACTGATTGGTCTGGCTGTCCCAGAGCCAGGTCCCGATGCCGCCGGCTTCTGCCGCAAGCTGATAGCGCTCCAGGCCTTGAACAATCTCCTGCTCGCGTTCGCGCAGCGGGGTCACGTCGAGATACGTGACAAAATAGCCCGCCGTACCCGCTTCGGTGCCCGGACTCCGCGACACGCTCCTCAACAACTGGCGACCGTTGAGCAACAACAGTTCACTGGGCACCTCACGCTGTCCCGCCGCAAGGCTGACTAAAGACTCGGTGAGCGACAGATCTTGTGTCAGGGCGCTGAGAGAGGAAATCAGCGTCACGAGGTCTTGTGGCCGAAGGTCCGGCCAGGCCTGCTCGGTCTGCCAGTACCACAACAGCCGCAACTGCTGATCGAAGATCATGGCCAGGAACAAACCCCCGGCAGTAAGGCCGTTGATCAGCGGCTGGGCAATGTTGAACGTTTCTGATACGCGTGTGGGCATGTGCGTTGACATCTTATTGCTCACCGTCTCTGCGGCATCAGGCAGACTGTTCTTGCTGGTTCCATCGTTTTGCTCAGTCATCATGCATCTCAATCGCGCAATGATGATCGCTTAGAACGTGACAGGCCTGGAGGTACACCATCCGGATCGATAGCATATCTAATGGTTTGAAGCTTTGCACGGCCTACTGAACGCCATTTTCAAGCCATGCGCTTTGCACCAATATCGTTTTTGCAATAAATACAATTCTTTTGCAACCCGCCGCGACAGATGGCTTAAGCCACGTGCCGAAAATGCCATAAAGAATGTTATGATGCAATTTTTGCATTTCCTGTTTATTAACGTTATGGACGTTTTTTGCGTGCTGTGAAATCCCGGTGTTTTGGCATTGTACAAGATTGATTGATCCGCCGTTGGTTTGCGGATACGCAGCGTCTCCGGTGTTCTGCTTAATTGCCTGCCGGGACGCGGCCGGTCTCGAGTCGCCGCGTTCAACTCCTTACGCGTGTATTCAAGTGCGGGCCTCCCCGGCCTGCTTTCAGGCCGGCCTTGTCTAGTTGGCGCAGCGATTTCTGATTGTCTGGGCATGGATGTGTACGCTTGTGCCGCTGTCATCAACAATGGGGATGGCGGGACGATACCCTGCTTACAACGCGAAGCGGGGCATACACGGGCAAGGTCGGCATGATAAAAACACAAAGAAGAAAAGATTTGGAATTACCGGATACTGGATGAACAAATCAGGGTTTGTGGGTATGTCGCGAGCCAAGCGGGCGGCGCCAGCACGCGCGACCGGCGCGGCCAAGGTTGGTCGATCCGATCGCCTGGAGTTCAAACCCGTCGGGGTGGCTGACTTTCCCACGATGCGTCCAATGAACTTGTCGATCCGAGTTGTGGGATAAATGAAATAGCCCGATCCGCGGCGTACGCTGCGGGGTTCATGAAAAGGGCCGCCCAGCCGATGTCAAGCCGGGCGACCCGAGGGGATCACGTGTTGTCCTGTCTGTCGCGTTACGATCGCCGGTCGGTTAGCGCTCCAGCGATTCACCGTCGATACGAACGGTACTTGCCACCACGGCAGAGCGGCCATCGATGCGCTGGCGTTGACCGTGGACCATCAATTCCTTGCCATCGGCCAGGTCGAGCTTCCGCGCGTTCAGGTCCCGCTGGATCGCAATCGTGTATTGTTCGTCGTTCTCCAGCGAAACACGGTACAGGTGGTACTGCTCGTGGTCGGTCTGGAGTTTCTGGATCGAAGCGATTTCACCGTCAATGGTGACGCGGGGCGCGCCGGGCTTGTCCTGATCACGCGAATCGCGGACGTACTGGTTATCGTCTTCGCGGGTCGTCGGCCTGTCGTACTTGGGGTTCGCAGGCCCTGGATCAGGATTCTGCTCCCAACGATCGTTCTGCCCGTTGTTGTTCGGGCGGTTGTCGTCTTTGGGTTCTGGCCTGTCATACTTGGGGTTGGCCACGCTGTAGTTGGCGTCGTCCCCCTGGCCCGCTCGGGTGCGTTGATCGGCAGACTGATTGGACCGGTTGGCGTTGTTCGTGCGGTACGTATTGGACGTTGCGCGGCGCAGCTCGACCGTTTGATCGCCCGAGCTGATACGCTGCACGATCAGGACCGACTGGTTGTCCCGCTTGACGCGGTCGCCCCGCAATGTCACGCGGTCGCCGGTCGAGAACGGCAGGTCGGACCGTGACATCTTCGGGCCAAAATCACAGGTGACCGTCTGGCCGTCGTCGAACGTCAGGTGCATCACGTTGTGCTTGTCCGGGATGCTCTGGACGCTCGCCTGTGTCATCCGCTTGACCGTCCCGCGCCGGCGGACCATGTCGTTGGGCTGCTGCTGTGATGACGTTTGATTCTGCGCTTCATCGCGCGAGGTGTTCTTCTTCTGTTGTTGATTGTCGGATTGCCCGGCTCGGTCGCCGCGCTGACGGGTCTTGTCGTCCGAGCGCTGATCGTCGCTGGTCTGGTCGCGATCGATCGAGTACGTCATGATGTAGTAGTACGGCTCGTACTTATAGCTCTGGGTCTGGTCGTAGTACCCGTCGTAGTAGCCGTCGGTGTAGGACGAGGAATACCGGCTGCTCCAGTTGTTGTCCCAGTGGTCGTAGCCGAACCGGTCATCGTAGTAGCCGTCGTAGTAGCCGTCGTAGTAGGCGTTGTAGTAGTCGGTCGCGTTGTCGTCGTCGGTCGCCGAATCGTTATTCGACGTTTGGTACGTGTCGTTGTCGTACTCGTAGTCGTTGTCGTACTCGTAGTCCCAGTCCCAGTCGTCCGACTCGTAGTCGATGGACCGTCCGTTGGCGTTGGACTGGTCGTCAAACCAGTCCGAGGGGTCGTACCACTCTTCTTCGTGGACGCCTTCGCCGGGCTCTGACTCGTACTCCTGGGCGTGGATCGGTGCGGCCGGGGCGAACAGGCTCAGGGCGGCGATGCAGGGAATGCTGCTTAAGAGGGTTCTTGTGGTGAGTTTTTCTTTCAACATAAAAGTTTCCTTTCGGTTCGGGGTCGTTCAATCAGTCGCGGAAATTCGTGAAGCGGGTGGTCGGGTCGACTCCACTGTCGACCCGAGGGGCGCGGGGGTTATGCGGCGATGAGCATCCCGCGCCGTGGGTCCATTCTTGACCTGTCGCGTTGTGTCATGGATGCACCTCCTGGCAGGGGTTCAAAAAAGTTCGGCTGTCACATTCACCTGTCCCACCCTAACGGCCACGGGACGGTGGCTCTATCAGTTTGCTGCGGAAGCAGGTGTGGGGCATCGCCCTAAAAGAGGGGGCGAGATGGATCGCCCGCATGATTCTGGTGTCTTATGCATGTGTTTTGAGCATGGCGCTGGCCAACCTTTTCTTTGAATGCTGGGGCTCGTTCGGCGGGTGTGACCGCCCTCGCCCTGAGGGCACGCCCCATCGCAAGGCGCGTACCGGGTCCGATGGGCGCTTGGTCGTGTTGGAGCGACAGTGGGGATCTGTCTTTACATGCCAACACGGAGTAGTCACATTGAGCGGCAAAGCCAAGCAAGTAACCCGGGACCCACGCCACCTCTACCCGTCTCCGCCCTTTGATGAGGCCGAACAGATCGAGATGCCCGGCCAGACCCGGCAGATGGACCCGATGCCGGATCACGGCGAACAGAGCTACGTCGGCTCGGGCCGGCTCAAGGGGTGTGCCGCGCTGATCACCGGTGGCGACAGCGGCATCGGCCGCGCGGTGGCGATCGCCTACGCGCGGGAAGGTGCGGACGTGGTGATCAACTACCTCAGCGAGACGGATGACGCCGAGCAGACCTGCGAGATGGCGCGGGCGGCGGGTGTGAAGGCGATCCCCATCGCCGGCGACCTGCAGAACGAGGCGTTCTGCGACATGCTGATCGACAGGGCGGTGGGCGAGTTAGGCCGGCTTGACATCCTGGTGAACAACGCGGCGTATCAGGCGGTGCGTGAAGAGGTTCAGGACATCGACACCGAGTTGTTTGACCGGATCATGAAGACCAACCTGTATGCGCCGTTCTGGCTCAGCCGATCGGCGCTGGAACACCTGCCTGCGGGGGGCAGCATCATCAACACCGCTTCGATCCAGGCGTACGACCCTTCGCCGACGCTGCTGGCCTATGCGTTGACCAAGTCTGCGCTGCTGGGCTTCACCAAGGCGCTGGCGGGGCTGGCGATCGAGCAGGGCGTGCGCGTCAACGCCGTTGCCCCCGGCCCGGTGTGGACGCCGCTGATTCCCGGGTCCATGCCCAAGGAGAAGTTGAAATCGTTTGGCACCAATACCGCGTTTGGCCGGCCCGCGCAGCCCGCGGAGTTGGCGCCGCTCTATGTCTGGCTCGCTTCACCCCAGGCCAGCTACGTCACCGGCGAAGTCTACGGCGCCACCGGCGGGCGCACCCCGGTTTAGATCCCCCTTACGCCGCGTCAACCGCGATGCCGGCGCGTCAGCCATCCGTCGACGAAAGACCCCCTTTGCGTCTGATCCTCTTCGCCATGCTGATCATTGTGTCGGCTTTGGCGATCTACTTCGCCAGGTTCCTGCTGCTGGCGGCGCTCCTGGGCATCGTCTTTGCCAACCTCATCGGGTCCCTGTCGCTGTGGGCCTCTAGCCGGACACAGCTGCGCTATCGATTGGTGGCCACCCTCAGCCTGTTGCTGAGCTTTACCCTCCTCGTGGGCCTGTTCTTCTTCGCGTTCATTGCGGCAGCCAATCAATTGGATCAACTCTCCGCGAGTCTGAACCAGGCGATCAACAGTGTCAATCACTGGACTGATGAGCACCCGTGGAGTAAAAAACTCCTTGAGGAGCAGTCCAGCGAGGGGGAATTGTCGCGGCTGTGGTCCTGGTTCACCTCAATGATGGCGAACTTCGTATCCATGATCGGCCCGGTCATGATCTTCTTCGCGGTGCTGATCTATGTATCGTTTGATCCCCAGACGTACCGGCGCGGCATCTTGTGGCTGGTCCCCCAGACACACGTGCATGTCGCCCGTGAGATCATGGATAACTTGTCCGTCGCCCTGGTGTGGTGGGTGCTGGGCCGGGGGACTTCGATGTTGATCGTGGGTGTGCTGTCCTGGCTCTGCCTTTGGGCGCTGGATATTCCTGCGCCCTTGGCGCTAGGCCTGATCGCGGGCCTCTTCTCCTTCGTGCCCAACATCGGGCCGATTGTATCGGTGGTCCCTGCGCTGGCCTCGGCGCTGACGGTCGGTCCGTGGTCCGTTCTGTGGGTCGCCCTGGCGTATATCGGTATTCAGACGGTTGAATCCAACCTGATTACGCCCCTGATCGAGCAGCGCGCCGTCTCGGTGCCGCCGGCGCTGCTGATTCTTTTCCAGTTGGCGATGGGGTTGTATGCGGGCCTGTGGGGCTTGATTACTGCGACACCCCTGCTTGTGGTGCTGATGGTGATCGTGCAGATCCTCTACATCCGAGCCGGGCTTGGCAAGGACGGCCCCCTGCTGACCGAGAGCGCGCCCGAGCCCGCCCCACCCTCAACGCCTGCCGAGTGATGATCGCGCGGCGTTCGGATCACCCTGATCAACCGACATGAGGCGGCGTGCCGGCCGAGGGGCCTGTCTTGAATTGCTCGTGCAGGTATAGGAGTGAGGCAGGGCTTTGCATCAGACGCTCGCGGTCGCTGGGCTTGAGGTATGCCGAGCCGCCGTGGAAGGCCAACCCGCACTCTCGCTTGTGCTCGGTGTCGCGTTCGCCGTGGTAGTCGGGGTTGACGGCGAGGATTCGCAGGTGCACGCTCAGCAGCTCGGGGTCGTGCAGGAGGTGGGTCAAGGGGTCGGTATCGCTGAACTGTTCAACGAGTTGCCGATAGTGCGGCTCGGCCTGGTGCAGCCGCTGGATGACGCGGGGCTGTTCGATCTCCTCGGGGATCATCAACAGGCCCAGGCGGTAGGCGAAGCGTCCCAGGCGTTGGCTACTGATGAGGATCGAGAGGGGGATCGAGAAGATCAGGCCGAAGGACACGGGCGTGAGCCACCAGAACAACCCCGGCGCCAGCGCGTAGGAGCTGATCGCCAGCAGGACGCCGGCGATCGTCTGCCAGCCGTGGGCGTGTACCGCGTCGCGGAATGCCGTGCCCGATTCGGTACGTTGCTGGGCGCCCCACTCCACGCTCCAGCCGGCCAGCGTCGCCAGGACAAACCGCGTGTGGAAGGCCATGAAGATCGGCGCGACGATCACCGACACGCACACCTCCAGCGCGGTGCTGGCGTACAGGCTGATCTCGTTGAATCGCTCGATTGTCCTGCCCGAGGCGTGAACCGTGCCGATGACTTTGGGCAGCACGAGCATGAGCATCGTGACGCCGAAGACGCCGGCGGTCCATCCCCAGTGCAGGTAAAGCTCGGGCGTTATTTCATAGACGAATAAATCAAACAACACGCCCGTGATGCCAAAGAGGATAAACAACGCCCACAGCGGAGAAGACACAAACGACAGGATGCCCATGACCAGGTGTGCCCGGCTGATGGGGTGCAGGCCCTGCCGCGCGACGAGCGCCGCGTGCTGCAGGTTCCCCTGGCACCAGCGCTGGTCGCGCTTGGCAAAATCAATCAGCGTGGTGGGGCACTCTTCGTAGCTGCCGTTGAGGTCTTCCGCCAGTCGGACCTTGTAACCGGCCTTGCGCATCAGGGCGGCTTCGACGAAGTCGTGGCTGAGGATCTCACCGCCCAGCGGGGGTTTACCGGGCAGGATCGGCAGGCCGCAGTGGGCCGCGAACGCCCGGATACGGATGATGGCGTTGTGCCCCCAGTAGTTCCCGTCGTTCTCTGTCCATAGTCGCAGCCCGTTAGCGAACACCGGGCCGTACACCGCCGCGGCATACTGCTGGAGCCTGGCAAACAGCGAGTTGCGGTTGACCGGACGCGGGGGCACCTGAAGGATGCCCAGGTCCGGCTCGGCATCCATCCGACGCACGAGATGCGCGAGTGTCTGGCCGGACATCAGCGAGTCAGCGTCATAGATCACCATCAGCTCATACGCCCCGCCGTAGCGGGTGATGAACTCTTGCACGTTCCCGCTCTTACGCGACGTGTTGCGTTTGCGCCGCCGGTAGTAAACCCCCGGGCCCCTGTTCGCGTTCCGCTCAACCACTTCCTGCCAGCACCGCTCCTCGGTGATCCAGAGGTCCGCGTCGCGCGTGTCGCTGAGCACAAACACGTCGAACCGCTCGCCCAGGCCCGCGTCGCACAACTCGTGCAGGGTCGCCTCCACGCCAGCGAATACCCGCGCGGGGTCTTCCTGGTAGATCGGGATCAAGAGCGCCACCCGGCCCGGCGTGTCGGCCTTGGCTTGCGTCACATCGGCGGCCGGCTCGCGATCGCGGGCGACACGCACCGGTGTGGTCGGGCGCGGATAGGTCAACAGCCCCGCAAGAACACTCCAGAATGAAAAAGAAACCAAGGCGAACAGACAGACAAACAGCAGCAACTGCACCAGATCGATCGGGCTCACGTGGTTACGCAACAGCACATAGCCAAAGCAACCGGTCGCGATCAGCGTGCTTGTTGCGGTCACGATCATCAGCGACCACCGGGCCACGGTTTCCCGCTTCATCGGGAGGTCTCCAGTTTTCGCCGGCATTTTCCGAGCAGGCCCTGTGCCGTCTGCCCGAACACCGCCACACCACGCCAGAGCATCCTCACCGTCGCGGACACCTCGAGGTCCTGATGCGGCATCGCCATCGGGCTCGGCGGGGGGAGCGCGGGCGGGTGCATGAGCAACGGCGCAGGTGTTTGCACCGGCGTTAACTCGTCTGATTCAACTGCGTTCACGGGTTGGGCTCCTGAAGCCGGACCGTTTCGGTCAGGGCTTTGCCGAAGTCTTCAAAATGAATATCGATGGGGTATTCCAGGTCTTCGGCCAGATGCACGTTCCACCGGCCGTCGGGCAGCTTGGCCACCGAGACAAAGACCTTGTTGCCGTAGCGATCAGACGCGACGGTCGTAAAAGGCTTGTCCGCGTAAGTCTTGCGCAGCTCGGGCCCATCAAACGTAAGCGACCAGTGCGGCCAGGGGGTCCGCGCAAACACCACGCGCTCGGCCCGCCCCAGCCGGGCCAGGTCGTTGACGCGGCGGCCTGCGAGGACCCGGTCCGTCGCATTCACACGCTTGCGGTGCGCGGTCTCCGGG
>JBGSTE010000006.1:0-2372 GCA_041736655.1 Phycisphaeraceae bacterium
CGGATCGTGGCCTCGGGCACGCCCAGCGCCCGGGCCAGTTCCGCGACCGACATCGAGGCGGGGTTGACCGGGGCTTGGGGGGCGGATTCCTGGCCCGATCGGGGGTCTTTTGCGGGATGTTTGGCTTCCGGTAGCGGGGGCAAAGGAATCTCCTAAATAACTGCAAATACTGGAATTAACGCCTTGATTAACTTCCGGGGTCGAGGCTTAATGTGCTTGTTGGAACGACGAACGCACCCCCCACGGAGCACCAAGATGAACCACGCCAAACCCACCAACAACGCCCTGAAGACCGCAGACCGGATCGCCCGCGAGCAGCTGCATCTGGAGACCCTCGAGACCCGCAAGATGGACAGCCTCGACTTCCGCGAGCAGGCGGTCTGGAGCATCAAGCAGGCGCTGCTCGACGCATACGCCGCAGGCTTCGAGGCCGGCAAAGCCTCCCGCGCCAAGTAAGACCGCCAACCACAGCCCCATACCCGGAGACCACCATGCAGATCACCCGAATCGAACTCCACGGCGAACAAGGCTACGTCACGATCGAACGCCCCATGTTCGGCCTCGAAGTCACCATCCACAGCATCAAGCCCGGGGACGACGGCGAGAAGACCTGGACCATCAGCACCAACAGCGAACGGCACCAGATCCTCGAGCTGGCCCAGATCATCCAGAAACGCAACGACGGGTTCCGCGGCAGCAACAGCATTGTCCACGACTACTTCTGCGAGCTGCAGCGCTTCATGGATTGACCCCCGCCCCCGGAATTCCCGACCCCACACCAACCCATCACCCCGAGAACCACCATGACCACCCAGCCCCAAGGACACGACGAAGCAGAACTCTTCGAACACCTCCGCGAACAACTCAGCCCCGAGGCCGTCGCCGCGATCGCCGCATGGCTCCAGCCTGCCAGCACGAACAATCCCGAGGTCGATCGCCAGATGCAATGGCTGATCGACAAGCTCATCGAGATGCTCGGGGCCGAGCAATACAACGCACTCTGTGACGACCTGGGACTGTGAGCCCAGGTCTTTTTCTATACCCCTTCCGAAAGGATACGCATCATGAAGAAAGACCAAGTACAGATCGGACAGCTCTACGCCGCGAAGATCACGGACAAGATCGTGCCCGTCCGCATCGACGCTGAGCACAAGGACGGCGGATGGACCGCCACCAACACCCAGACCAACCGTAAAGTCCGGATCAAGACGGCGCAGAAGCTGCGGAACAAGATCGGGTCCACACCGAAGGACGACGGCGACACGCCTACCAAGCGCCAGCCCGTAAAGAAGAAGCTCTCGGCCGCTGAACGCAAGAAGCTGCTCGCCCAGCACAAGGCCGACCAGGAGAACGCCCGGCTGCGGGAAGAACGCGAGGCCAGCCCCGAGGGCATGACCGCCAGCGAAGCGGCGATGAGCAAGAGCGCCAAGCCCAAGCGGGCGAAGAAGCCCAAGGACGCGCCGGTCAAGGACAAGAAGCTCAGCCTGATCGGCGCGGCCGCACAGGTCCTCGGCAAGAACAAGGAGCCGATGAGCTGCAAGGACATGGTCAACGAGGTGATCGCCGCTGGTCTCTGGACCCCCGGCGACGGCAAGACACCGCACGCCACGCTCTACAGCGCCATCCTCCGCGACCTCAAGTCCGAGACCCCACGCTTCGAGAAGGTCGATCGCGGCCAGTTCACCCTGGCGAAGGGAGCCTGAGCCATGCCCACGCGACCACGCAAACGTATCGTCACCTTCAACGTCGTCGATGACCACCTGGAGATGAAGGTCGTCTTCCCGGACAACCCCTCGCGGGATTACGTGCACCGCTGCACGCGGGACATCTTCCGCGAGGTCGCCTTCACGATCGAGGAGAAAGCGGCAGGCGGCACGACGCTCGAAGAGCTGGTCGCCGCGATGGATGCGCCCTTCACGCAGGTCAACGTCGCCCTGGCCTTCATGAAGGAACGCGGCTGCGTCGAGGTCCGAAGGCGACGCACCTACCCCGCCTCGGACATGGTCTACGAGGACGCGATGATCGAGTTCATGTACCTGGCTGACGCGCCGTACTGATCGCATCACAATCCCATCCCTTCCCCGGCCCCGACCACGCGGCCGGGGTTTTCTGAGTCTGGATCACTAGTAAAGAGTTCTTGACTAACTCCCGATACTAGATAAGATATCTTTACTAGCGACCCCGCCTGGTCAGGAACATTTAACCAGCCATGCCGCGAACCACCGGTACAACCCGCGCTACGATCGCCGGCGATGAGCAGGTCCGGGCCTTTGTGCCTCATCCGCTGCCGCCCGCCGATCCGCCGCTGGCGATCGACGAACCAACCCAGGACCTGCTGGCCCAGGCCAACGCGTCGCTGGCCCGGCTCGCGC
>JBGSTE010000038.1:0-9848 GCA_041736655.1 Phycisphaeraceae bacterium
GGGTTGGGCCGGCGCAGCACATCACTGAAAAACGCCGCGATCGCCTCGGCATCCAGCGCCGCCTTCTCCTTCGCGTCGCGCTCAGCCTGCACTTCCTGCAATCGTGACATCGCCAACTGCTCAGCCTTGGTCGCGCGGTCACGCTCTGTCTCGGCAGTCGCTAAGTTGTCAATCGCCTGCCCCTCGGCCCGTGTCGCGCGGATCGCCAGCCACGTGCTCACCGTTGTGCCCACCACCAGCAGCAGCGCGATCGTCACCGCCACACCCACCGGGCCTTTGTGCCGTTGAACGTACTTGCGGACGCGGTAGGCGGTGCTCGGTGCGGCGGCCTCGACCGGCTCGTTCTTCAGATATCGCGTGATGTCTTGCGCGAACGAGCTGGCCGACTCATACCGCCGGCTGCGGTCCTTCTCCAGCGCCTTCATCACGATCCAGTCCAGGTCGCCCTTGAGCTCTCGCCCGAGCGTCTGCGGGTTGGACTGGCGGTTACTCGCGACGCTGACGCGCTTGTCAGCGTCCATCGTGCTCAGCTTCGTCGACGGCTTGGGCGGGCTTTGCTCGCGGATGAGCCGGCGCATCTCGTCAAAACCCGCCTCGCGCAGCGTGCGGTCATCCAGCGGCGCGTTGCCGGTGAGTAGTTCATAGAGCAACACACCCAGCGAATAGATATCGCTGCGGGTGTCAACATCCAGCCCGCTCATGACCGCCTGCTCGGGGCTCATGTACGCCGGCGTGCCGATCATCTGGCCGTAGTTGGTAAAGAGCGTCTTCTCGGTCAGCCGCTGGTCTGTGGCCTTGGCGATGCCGAAGTCGATGACCTTGACGATCGGCTCGCCGCCGTGCAGCGTGACCATGATGTTCGAGGGCTTGAGGTCGCGGTGGATGATGCCCTTGTGGTGCGCGTGCTGGATGGCGGCGCAGATATCGGTAAAGAGCGTCAGCCGGCCACGCGTGTCCAGCCGGGCCTGGTCGCAGTACTGCGTGATGGGGATGCCCTTGACCAGTTCCATCACGAAGTACGGCCGACCCGACTCGGTCGCGCCCGCATCGAGTACCCGCGCGATGAACGGGTGGTCCATCATCGCCAGCGCCTGGCGCTCGGCCTCGAAACGCGCGATGACCTGCCGACTGTCCATGCCCGCCTTGATGACCTTCAGCGCCACGCGCCTTCGCACCGGCTCTTCCTGCTCGGCCATGTACACCGCGCCAAAGCCGCCCTCGCCGATCTTCTGCAAAAGCTTGTAGCGCCCGATCATCGAGCCGGGCATCTCGGTCTTGGCAAAGAGGTCGTTGCGCAGGGCCGAGGGCATGCCCGAGCGGGCATCGGCGCGGGTCTCATCATCGGCCGCAGAAGCGCGTGCATCACCGCCGGAGATGAACGGCGTGTGCTCCGAGGCCTGTGTCGGTGCTTCGTGGATCGCCCCGCGCGGGCGCTCGCTGCTGCCGACACCGCTGCCAAGGGCTTTAAGCGTCTGCTCGATCTCTGCGCGCAACTGCGGATCGCCCTGCGTCACATCGTTGATGTAATCGGCACGGTCCGCGCTGTCCAGCTCGCGGGCAACACCCACAATCTCCGCCAGTTTGTCCGGGTCCAGGGGCATCTACCTTTCCGTCTTCTGTTTGCCAGACATGCCTTTGACGATCACACCGTCCACTCGCTCGCCTCGTGGATGATCGCCTGCAGGCGTTTGATCACCCGGCTCTTGGCGATGTACACCGCGCCGACGCTCAGGCCCTCGCTCTCGGCCACGTCGCCAGACTTCTCCTGCTTCACCGCCGTGCGCCAGAACGCCTGCCAGGTCTTAGGCTCAAACTCGCCGCGGATTTTTTCGCACGCCCACTCGAAGACGCGCTGCTGGGCCTCGCGGTCAAAGGCCTCTTCTTCCACCGCGTCCGGCTGCTCGTTGAGCATCTGGTTGACGACCGTCTGGCCCGAGCCGCGCGGCTGCTTGGTGGACTTGTTGAAATAGTTGGCCAGCTTGCTGCGGATCACGCGGTAGAGCCAACTGCGGAACCTGCCCTGGGCCTGGTCGTACTCGAATTTCTGGATCGCGCGGATCACCGAGAGCATGACATCCTGCGTAACATCTTTGGCGTCGGCCTCCTGCAGGCCTTTTTTGCGGCAGAACGCGAAGATCAACGGCTCATAGATCTGTGCAAACGTGTCCCACGCCGGGCTGTCCGACGGGTCACGCAGGCGGACCAGCAGGCTCGGGTTGGTGACGGGTGAGTCGCTCATCTTTCGCTTAAACCGCAGGCGGAAAGGCGCGTCGGGCGTCGGGGCCGGCAGACGCGGGGGCAGGGACTGGGTGAAGAAGATCATCATAGCGATAGACCTCGCTGGACAGAAACGAGAGCGGCACGCGGGTGTATACCGCGGCCGGGGCGGGATCTTTCAGCAATTAGGAAAGTCATGATTTTGATTTGAAACCTGATGACAGGGGGACAGGCATTCCTGCCTGTCAATCGGCGTAGCCGAATCGTCAACTCGGAATCAGGCCCTCACCCTTTGAAAGACAGGAATGTCTGTCCCCCCGCTTGTCTGTTGCATTAATCGCGCAAGCGCGCCACGACCAGCGTCATGTCATCGCCCGGCGCGGTGCCGGCGGCCAGTTGACTGGCCCATTGGCGCATGCCGGCGATGGTGTCGCTGGCTTTGCCTTTGACACTTTGGCCAACCGCGTCACGCACGCCTTCCATGCCGGGCATCTCGCGGGTGGGCGTGATCAGTTCGCTCAGGCCGTCGGAGTAGAGGACCACCCGCTGGCCGGGCTTGATCGTGACGGTGGTGGTGGCGAAGTCCTGCTCGGCCACGCCGAAGGGCATGAACGGCTCGCCCTGCAATTCGCTGACCGAGCCGTCATCGTCCGCAAGGATCGGCGGCATGTGGCCGGCGTTGAGGAGCTGAATCTCGCCGGTCTTGGGGTCTATGAGCAAGAGCACGCCGGTGGCGAACGCGCCGATGGGCGCATAATCGATCAGGTAGCGGTTGATCCGCGTGGCGATCTCGATCAGCCCGCCGCCGGTGTCCGCGACCGTGTGCACCAGCGTGTGCAGGCTCGAAGAGAGCATCGCCGCCGGCATCCCCTTGCCCGATACGTCCGCCAGCGCCAGCAGCACCTTGCCGTCCGGCTGGCTGATCACATCCGCATAGTCGCCCCCGACTTCATAGCACGGATCAAAACCGATCGCGATATCCACAGGCAACCCGCCCATCGCCTTGGGGATCAGCCCGAGCTGAATCTCCCGCGCGTTACTCAGCTCCCGATCGATCCGCGCTCGGCCAACCAGCCGCTGCATCGCGTCCGCATGTCGATAATGACTGATCACCAGTTGCAGCAGACTCTGCCAGTAGGGGTCAAACGACTCGGCCCCGTAGAGCACGTACAACAGCGGGCTGTCCGGCACATCCAGCATCGGGCAAGCAAACGCAGACATCGGCCCACTCTGGGCAATCGAGAGCATCGGCTGGCTGAGTGTGTGCGTCGGCGAAGTGGCCAGGAACTTCGGCTTACGCTCGCGCAGAACATTGCGGATCAGCGTGCGCGACAGGTACGGCGAATCCTTCGTGTTCGTCGGGCTCGCGTGCAGCACGTGCACCGTCTCAAACTCCGCCTTGCCAGGCCGAACGCCCAGTACCGCGGCGTACGACACGCGGTTGCCCTGGCCCACGACAAACCGACAAACCGCCTGCATCCGCCCCGCCGCGTCATCGGTCTGCGCCAGCGACAACGTCAGCGCGTGCAGGCTGTCAAGCACCGACAGCTCGATGCCCGCCACTGACTTGTTCGCCGGCTGTAGCGAGGTGTAGTCCTCATCGTACGCCGGCTCAACGAGCCGCTGCATCGTCGTATGGCCCGGCGGCTGCGCGTCCGACTCAGACGTGCCCTGGATCCACAGATCAAAAGGCCCGAGCTGGATCAACTGCCGATCGGCCAGCTCCACCGGCTGATCGATCGCCCGGCCATCGACCCACGTGCCGTTACGGCTGCCCAGGTCAACAATCCGCCAGACAAAGTCGGGCCCGCAGTCGATCCGCGCATGCAGGCGCGAGATGTGCTCGTGCTCGAGCTGAACATCCGCCGACGCCGAGCGCCCGATGCTTACCGACCGGCGCATGTCCAGCGGCCGGGCCTGGGCCTGACCATCGACACCGCGGATCATGAGGTAGCGCTGGGACATGGGGTGACTGATGGATGACAAAGTTCAGGTGAGATGGGCGTCCCGCGGGTCATCAAGGCGCAGCCTTGAAAAGCAAGTGTTATCACCGCTTGGTCCTGGCGACGGGCGTGACGCCCATCCCACCTTCAGGATTCGCTTATTCGCTCTTTTTGATCTCTTTGATCCGGACGTTGCGGAACGCGACCGCGTCGTCGTGGCCGCAGAACCCGAAGTGGCCCTCGGTCTGTTTCGCGGAAGGATGGTCGGGCTTGGCCTGCGCAAGATGGACATCGAGGATGCGGTAGCCGTGGAGGTCGATGGTGACGTGATCGCCCACGACGTTGACTTCCTGATAGTTCCACTGACCGACGGGTCGCAGGTAGCCGCGGATCGCCGGCGCGACGGTGTACGCGCTGCCGTGGTACTGGTAGTCCTTGAGTTTGCCGGCATATTTCTCGGCCGTGTCATCGAGCACCTGCAGCTCCAGCGCCTTATGCGCGGGGTCGACGTCCGCGCTGGGCGTGCGGATCGCCAGACCGTTGTTCCCCCCCACCGGCAAGCGGAACTCCAGTCGCACAGCAAAATCGCTGTAGCGCTTGTCCGTAATCAGGTTGCCGCCCCGGCCCTTGATGCACTGCACCGCGCCGTCGACCACTTCATAGTCCTTGACCGCGCCGGTCCAGCCGGTCAGGTCTTTCCCATTGAAGATCGAGGCGTACTGGTCTTCGCCGCCGGCGATCTTCGCCAACAGCGCATTGGCTTCTTCGCTGGGGATTTCGCGGATAAACAGGTTGCGGAAGCGCGTCTCGCTGCCGTGCGTCTGCAGGTGGATCGGCCCGGTCATCGGCACGGGCTTGCCGCGGTCGTAGTGGTTTTCGAGCAAGACGTTCTCAACGACCGTCTTGCCGTTGAGCACGACCGTCACATAAGGCCCGACCATGCGGACGACCATATGGTTCCACTGGCCGATCGGCGCGTCGGCCAGCTCGGTCGGATCTTTGGGATTCTTCTGGTTGTTCCACAAGCCGCCCGAGCCCTTGTCCGAGCCGTGCTTGTGCGCCGCTTCGTTGGTCGGGTCCCAGAGCTGGACCTGCGGGCAGCCGCGGAGGTAGATGCCCGAGTCGCCGTTCTTACTTAAGAGCCAGTCCACGTGCAGTTCGAAGTCGCCGTAGTCTTTCTCGGTGATCAGGTGCGGCTCTTTGCCGTCACTGACGATGACGCCGTTGTCGACGCGCCAGTGCGCCGCGACGCCGGCGTCCATCTTGGCGCGCCATGCCGCGGCGTCGTCAGCCGAGAGGGCCTTGATCTCCTGCGGGTTGCGTGTCGTGCCGCCGGTCCAGCCGGTGAAGTCCTTGCCGTTAAAGAGCGGCGTAAAGCCTTCGGGTAACTGGCTGTTACCCTGCGCCTGCGTGGCGAACGCAAAGAGACAAAGGAGCGTGACGGTCAGGAACAGCGGAATGCGAGAGTGGGTCATGGGTCGGCCTTGCGTTTGGGCGGAGGGTCAAAACATTATGGTACCGGGTGTTGCTGACGGGTCCTAGGGCGCCTCCGCCGGCAACTTCTGCCCCGCGAGATTCGCCGCCGCCTCTTGCAGCAGCGTCTCCAGCACAGCCAAGTCGTCAAAGCTTTCGGTCAGATGCCGGGGCGCACCGGGGGTCGTGACGATCGGGATATAGATGGGCGGCTCGATCAGGCCCAAGAGCTCGATCGTGCGGTTGATGGTGGCGCGGTGCTGCTCGAGCGCTTCGCCGGTGAGCTGCTGTTTCAATGCCGACTCGCCGACGAGTTCGGCCGCCTTGGCCCGCGCGTCCTTGGCCGAGCGAGGGAAGTCGCCGCCATCGAGCGCAAAGAGCCAGCGGTCGAACGTGTGCCAGGCCGCGCGGTCGATCGCCGCGACCGCCAGCGAGAGCTTGGCCCGCTCGTAGCTGTCCTCGAACGCGGGCTGTTCGGTATAGGTGTACGGGTTGTTCTTCGGATGGATCGTGATCGGCAGGGGCACGACGACGAAGCGCGAAGGGTCTTCTTCGATCGCGTCATCCAGCAGCCGATGCAGTTTCCGACAGTGCGGGCAGCCGTAGTCGAAGACCACGGCGACGACCTGTTTTGCCTGGACATCGCCGAGCGTCGGCACGTCCTGCAGCTCAAACTGCAAGGCCCCGCTGAACAGGCTGACATAGCGCCGGCCGTCGATCCATGCGTCGCCGTCGCGGTCGGCAAAGGGGTTGTCGCGCGTGATCACTTCGCCTTGCTCAGGCAGGCTCAGTTGAAACATGACCATGAGCGTCGCAAGCACCGCGCCGACCGCGATGGGCTTGATCGATCGTGCCCACGCCTGCCGGTCCCACGCAATGATGAGGAGCAGCACGCCGAGCACGACGCCGAGGCCATGGTCGATCATGCAGAACTTGCAGAAGGCTTCAAGCTCGACAACTTGCAGGTACGTAAACCACCCCGCGGCGATGAGCATGGCCGGGGAAAGGGCCAGCAGCAGCATGTCGCCGAGCGTTGATTTTCCTTGCGATACAACGCGCAAAGCAAGCCCCGCCAGCACGAGCAAATACGCCGTTGCACCGATCAGGCTCACCGGCACCGGCCCGATCGTGGCCCATCGGCTGGACAAGACCTGGGCACAGCCCGACGCCCCGCCGCAGCCGGCGACATCCTCACCACGCAGCGACTGCACCGACAGGTAGCTGGCGATCGCCAGCGCGACAACAGCGAGGATCGCGGCAACAAGCGATAAAGCGAGGCTCCCGCAACGTCGTGAATCCGCTGCATCGCGCGGCTTGGCAGGGGTCTCGCCCTCCCGGCCGTCGACGTTTGGCCCGGGCTTTTCTGAGTCGTTACTCATTGCGCACCGACTCCCACCATACCGTCAATTGTTGTTTTAACAGCTCGACACGCTCGGGCTCGCGCGGGGCGAGGTCGATCACTTCATTGGGATTGGCCGCGATGTGATACAGCTCGATGCGTGAACCGTCGGTGTTCATGAGCAGCTTCCACCCGCCGTCACGGATCGCAAGCTGCGGGCTGCGGTCGCGCTCGTCACCGGGCTGGATGAAGTGTTCGTTAAGCCCGTAGGCCCAGCAGATCGGCCCGCCGCGCTCGGCGATCGGTCTGCCGAGCATCGCGGCGCTGCGGTCCAGCCCGTCAAGCTTCGGCGTTTCGTCAAAGACGATGCCAGCCATGTTCGCCAGCGTCGGGAACACATCCATCGCGACCATCACCGTCTGCGTGTCGACCGCGCCCGCCGGCACGTGGCCCGGCCAGCGGATGATGAACGGCTCGCGGATCCCGCCATCATACAGCGACCACTTGCGACCACGCAGCCCGCCGGTCGAGCCCGGCGGCTCAAGCCCCTGTTTGTAATAAGACGACCAGGCCGTCGGCCCGTTGTCGCTGGTCAATACCACGATCGTGTTGTCCGTCAGCTTTAATTCATCGAGCCTGTCGAACACCCTGCCAAGCTCCCGATCCATCGCCTGCATCACCGCGTCGTAGGCCTGCGCGTGCTTGTTGTCCGACTTGTCGCGGTGCTGGTCGAGCATCGCCTTGGTCGGCAGCAGCGGGTCGTGCACGTCGTTGGGGAAGATGCAGAGGTAGAACGGTTGATCCTTGTTTTTCTCGATAAACGTCAGTGCGCGGTCGACGTAGAGGCCCGTGAGTTGGTGCTTGTCGACAAAGCGGTGATCGCCTTCGCTGAGCTTGGCGCTCTGATTCGAAAGCCCGTCGTTGTTGATGAGTAATCGCGGGCCCAGGCCCTCGAAGCTGACCAGCGACTCGTCGTAGCCGTAGGCACTGGGGTGCGGCGCATCGCCGACGTCTCGGCCGCCGCCCAGGTGCCACTTGCCAAAGTGCGCGGTGGCGTAGCCGGCGTGCTGGAGGGTCCGCGCGAGGGTGGCAACGCCGGGGTCGAGGAAGTCGGGCATGCCGCGCTCGGCGTTCTGTTTACGCGTGGCGAAGTGGCCGGTGATCCCCCAGCGCATCGGGTATCGGCCGGTCAAGAGCCCGACGCGAGAGGGCGAGCAGATCGGCGCGTTGACATAAAACTGCGTCAGCCGCAGGCCTTGCTCGGCAAGGCGGTCGATGTTGGGCGTCTGCGAGTCGATTCGGCCGAAGCAGCCCAGGTCGCCGTAGCCCAGGTCATCGATGAAGAGGACGAGGATATTGGGCCTGCGGTCTTGCTGCGCCTGCACCTGAACTTGCAGGAAAATTGCGAAAGCGAAAAGCAACGACATGTGAATCCAACTGTTCACAGGTGCCCTTCTTTCTGATACTGGCTCAGCCGGTAGTACAGCGTGCGGAGGCTGATGCCCAGGGCGTCGGCGGTGTCCCGGCGGTTGCCGTCGTGGCGCGCGAGCGTGTCGAGGATGTGCTTTCGTTCGAGCACATCCAGTGATTGCCCGGGTTGAGGCAGCGCGCCTTCGTGTATCGCGAAGTCGCCCAATGCCGATGTGCCGGCCTGGCTGTCGTCTTGCAGATCAAGCGCGAGCTCGTCAACACTGGGTGTCGGCAACTGCACAGCATCGAGCCCCGCCGCGTCATCGATCCGCTGCCAGGCCCGCGTCAGCGCCTGCTCAAGCTCGCCCAGGTGCGTGGGCTTGGTGAGAAAATCGACCACGTCCAGCCGGATCGCGTGCTTGGCGCTGTCGAGGTCACCAAAGCCGGTGAGCACGATGACCTGCACGGCCGGCCAACCCCGGCGGAGTTTTTCAAAGAGCGACATGCCGTCGATGCCCGGCAGGTTCAGGTCGATGATGACCACGCCGCGTGGCCTGTCCTGCATCTGCCGCAGCGCATCCTCGCCGTGCGGTGAGCCGGTGCAGTCAAAGCCCATCTGCACGATGCCGCGCACGAGCACCTCGCGGAGGCGCTGCTCATCATCGACGACTAACACGCTGGGTCGGGTCTGCGGTCGCATGTACGCGTGTCTCTTTCGGTAGGACAGGCATTCCTGCCTGTCGGTCGGCGTAGCCGAATCCATTGACCCCATGCTATCGATCAGGCCTGTGGCCTGCGACAGGCAGGAATGCCTGTCCTACTTCGTGACGGGCAATTCGATCGTAAACGTACTGCCCTTGCCCGGGCCGGGCGACGCGGCGGTCAGCCGGCCGCCGAGGTCTTCGATGATCGCGTGGCTGATCGACAGGCCCAGCCCAAGGCCCGGCGTCGTCGGTGATTTTTTTTCGGTATAAAACGGCTCAAAGACGCGCGACAGCGCCTCGGGACTGATGCCCTTGCCGTTGTCTTGGACCGCGACCAACGCCAAGTCGGCCTGATGTGACACGATCAAACGCACGCTGCCGCCGGGCTCCACCGCCTCCAGCGCGTTGATCACCAGGTTCAGAAGCACCTGCTTGACCGCTGAAGCGGCGGTGTCGGCCAACATCGGCCCGCCCGGTTCGACAGTGACGATCCGGCCTTCGTGCTGGGGCAGGGTCCGCACCAGCGAGGCGACCTGCTCGGCAAGGGATCGCAGGTCGGTGCGCTCACGCTTTGCGCTGCCTGGCCGAGCCAGGGACAAGAGCTTCTGCGTAATGGCCTTGCAGCGGAAGGCCTCGTCGCGGATGGCGGACAGCGCGGTGCGTGATGCTGCGTCGGCGTCGGGGGGCAAGGAGAGCAGCGCCAGCTCCGCTTCGCCGGCGATGATGGCCAGTGGGTTGTTGATCTCGTGCGCCACGCCCGCG
>JBGSTE010000102.1:0-1873 GCA_041736655.1 Phycisphaeraceae bacterium
GACCGCGCCGATCTGGCGTTCGAGTTCGCGGACGCCGGCCTCGCGCGTGTAGCCGTCGATGATTTTCCGCAGGCCCGCGACGCGGAAGGTGCAGTGCCTGGGTTTAAGCCCGTGCTCTTTCATCTGCCGAGGCAGGAGGAACTTCTGCGCGATGGCGAGCTTGTCGTGGTCGGTGTAGCCGGGGATCTCGATCATCTCCAGGCGGTCATACAACGCCGGCGGGATGTTGCCCACGTAGTTGGCGGTGCAGATGAACATGGCCTTGGAGAGGTCAAAGGGTACATCGAGGTAGCGGTCAATAAAGGCGTGGTTCTGCCTGGGGTCGAGCACTTCCAGGAGGGCCGAGGCCGGGTCGCCGCGGAAGTCGTTGCCGAGCTTGTCGACTTCGTCGAGCATGATGACCGGGTTGTTCGTTCCGCAACGCCGGATGTCCTGAATCAGTCGGCCGGGCATCGCGCCGATGTAGGTCCGCCGGTGGCCCCGTACTTCCGCCTCGTCGCGGACGCCGCCGAGCGAGATGCGCGCGAACTGCCTGCCCAGCGCCTCGGCGATGGACTGGCCCAGCGAAGTCTTGCCCACGCCCGGCGGGCCGATCAGGCACAGAATCGCCCCGCGCCCCTCGGGGTTGAGCTTGCGCACCGCCAGGTACTCGATCAAGCGCTTCTTGACCTTGTCCAGGTCAAAGTGATCGCGGTCCAGAATCTTGCGGGCGTGGTCAAGGTCCAGCCGGTCCTCGCTGCTCTTATTCCAGGGCAGCTCGGCGATCAACTCGACATAGCTCATGATCACCGAATACTCCGGGCTCGCAGGCGGGATCATCTCAAGCCGGCTCAGCTCGCGCTCGGCCTCGGCCAGGACTTTCTCCGGCGGCGCAGCGGCGACCAGCCGCTTGTGCAGGTCATCAATCACCTCCGCCGAGCCGTCGCCCTCGCCAAGCTCTTCCTGGATCGCCCGCATCTGCTCGCGCAGGTACAGCCGGCGCTGGCCCTCGCCGATGCTCGCCTCGACATCCTTCTGGATCTTGTTCTGCAAACGCGCGAGTTGGAGCTGTTTGCTCAGCAGGTGGTGCACCTGCCGGGCCCGCTCGCTGACGCTGAGCTCTTCGAGCAGGTTCTGCTTGTCGGGGATCGCGATGTCCAGGTTCGCCGCCAGGTAATCGACCAGGCCCGCCGGCGACTCGACATTCATCAGCACGTTGCGCGCCTGGTCGGGGGCGTTGGGCGTCAGGTCGATCAGCTCCATCGCCAGATCGCGGAGCTGCTTGAGGGTCGCCATGAAAGGCTGGCCTCGGCCGGGCTTCTGCTTAAGCCGCGTGATGCGCGCGGTCATGTAAGGCGAGGTCTGGATGGGCTGGTCCAGTCGGATGCGGTCCATGCCGTGGACGATGAGCGTGAGGGTTTCGTCCTGCTGCCGGATGAGTTTGAGCGCGATGGCCGCGGTGCCGATGCGGTAGACGCCGTCAAAGCCCGGGTCTTCCTGCTCTTCGTTGATCTGCGCCGCCAGGCCGATGATCTTGGACTTGGTCAGCGACTCTTCGAGCAGGCGCCTACTCGAAGGCCTGCCGATGCCCAGCGGGATGATCGTGCCGGGGAAGACGATGGTGCCGCGGACCGGGAGGATCGGCAGGATGTCGGGGATGTCCGGCTGGCCGACGATCTCGGCCATCGCGCCGATGGTGCCCTGCATCGCCGGGCCGATGGACGACTCGCGGGTGGTTCTTCGTTTACTCGGTCTTTTTTTGCTCACGCGGGCAGGCCTTTATGAATCGTAGTGAAGGTCGTTGGATGGATGGATGAAGGGATCAACGTTTAAGGAGCGGCAGCTTGATCCACAAGAGGCCGTCGCGGTACTCGCTCTCGATGTTCTTGAGGTC
>JBGSTE010000140.1:0-3695 GCA_041736655.1 Phycisphaeraceae bacterium
GTGGCACGCACCCGCGGGTTGGCGGCCGCATCCGGGCCGAGGTGATCGGCACCGGCCCAGTGGCGTCGGTTCTCGTCGGTGGTCTGCGCGGCGTCGTAGCGGCCTTTGATCAAACCACGCAGCTGCGGGCGAGGAGCGGCAGATGCCGTCCGCTTGGAAGAGGGTCGAGATTTAGAACCGCGCAGCAGCTTGAACATCACGCGGCCCCCGGTGGTACGAGCTTGGTAGTCTTCATCCCCAGGCCACGGCCAGCGGTCGCGCGCTTGGACGCGAGATAGCGGTCCGCCGCGATCTGGTCGGCGAGGCTGTGCTGTTCGACAGACTGACCATCCACGCTCGCCTTGGCCGGGCCGGCGGCGTTGTCATGGATGGTCTGATCCAGCGGCTCGGTTGGAGTTGATTCGGGCAAGGCGTTGTCCTGAAAGGGAGAAGTCCCTACAGGTCACTTACGCCGTTGATCGATGATGCTGCGCGTGGATCAGGCGCAGGATGGATTTGGTTCCAGATATGGAACGCTGAAGTTAAAACAAGATCATCGTCAGGCTTGCTTGGACAAAAAGGTATACACATATAAATAAGTGTGTACCTTTTTATCCCGGTGGTGAGTTACGAACTTATCGCAAGCCCTTCCTGACTCTAAAGAAAACATTACTCGGCAAATAGATCACGGAGCACATCGAAGAACGGCTCGATCTGGTCAGGCTCCCGCCACAGCGGGTGCTGCCGCATCGCCCGCACGCCGTCTGGGTTCTCGCCCAAAAAATCCCTCAGCACTACCGCCCGGCAGGACTCAAGCTGTTCATCACCGCGATTGGCTTCGAGGAGCTTCGCAACCTCAGCCAGCTCTGCTTCGGTCAACATCGCCACGATCCGGTAGATGTCCAAGGCGTGGTGACGGCCCAAGTCTTTCTCGGCGTCGTCCTTGCGGTCGCGGTACGCGGTGAGTTTCATCAACAGGTAGCTGAAGGGGTGCGGGAGTCGGACGGTGATCTGTCCTTCCGTACCGTCACTGCGCGTGCCTGCGATTTGAATCGGCTGGCTGGCGGTCCCTAGCCCGAGCGCGCCATCGGTTGGGTGCGCGTGCAGCTTGCCTCCCTTGACGGACTTAGGCCGTGCCCGCCGGTCTTTTACGTGGATCGCTGAGTCGCTTTTGAGTTCACCCGACTGCGCAGTCAACAGATCAACCTTCACCACCTGGGTAACGCCGACCTTGCGTTCAAACTGCAGGTACTCCCGTTCGGGAACCACGGCAAAGCCGAGCGCATCAAGCGCGTTACGGATGATCTGCATGGAGGCTGCGTCACCCACCACCTCTGCGGTGAGCAGCAGGTCGAGGTCTTGGGTGGTGCGGGGTTCGGGCCACAGTGCCGCGGGGATCAATGTGTCCACGCCGGCCTCGGCCATCTGTTGTTGTTTTAGGTACAGCCCGTACCCGCCGCCGAGCAGAACTTGGCCGGCCGCATCGCCCATGGCGTGCCAGAGGTCCAGCATGCTTGTGCTTAAAGGATCAGGCGACATCATTCACCACCTCTCCCATGATCAGTTGCTCTCGCAAGGGCTCCCCGGCTTCCCGACTGCGTTTGTCGCCATCGGCCATCTCCAGCCAGACCTGGATCGGCGAGGCCACAAGTTTCTTGCGGGCATCGAAGAACACCCGCTGGTCATCGGTCTGGATCAGCTTCAAGTTCGGGAACGCGGTCGTCTCCTTGGGCTGGTCTCCGATGGCCGACAGAATCTCTTTGATTGGTCGGCGGGTATACAGCGATACCGCCTTTTCACCGCCGAAGACCACGTAGTCTGATGCGCTCGCCATGCCGGTCTTCACCACATCTCCTGGGAAGAGATCACACAAGCGTTCAATGAGTACTGCTTCACTCAGTGCAATCTTACCTGTCCATGTTGCCTTCACCTTCGGGGGCTCGTACCCCTGGGTCAATCCATCGATCAACCCACGTCGGTCAACGACGCGCACCGAGCGCCCGCGTGAGCGTGATACGGCTCCCTCTTCTTCCAGCCGCTTGAGCACTTTGGATACAGTGCTCATCGCCAGTTGCCCGCCGCGAGATTGAATCAACTCAAGTACCGCGCTGACCGAATCGATCTCATCGCGGAGCATCAGCGCTCGTGGGATCAACGAGCTGTCGCCACGGTAGACCGACTTGATTCCCCTGCGCTCGGGGTATCGGTTCGGTTCTCCGGACCGGTTGTAGAACGACAGGCCAAGGAACACGACCCCGTTTCCGCACAGGTCGATCCCGCTCATCCGGTCTTGCATCAAGCGGTTGAGCTTGTCCTGGTCGTAGTACGGGGCGACCAGCAGTGGGCGGGGACCGGGGACATCTTTCTCCTGCGCGATGGCCCGGCCCAAGGTGCTGGGGTTCGCATTGGGCAGGGGTACAACCCGGAACACACTGGGCTGATTGTCATTGACACCGTATATGGTGATCGTTCGTTCAGACGGATAGCCCTCGGCCTCGATCCGCAGGGGGATCATGCTCAGGCCGTCCTGCTCGATGCGGGATTGAAGGTCGTCGGTGTTCATTTTCCTATTGTCGGCTATTTTCCCACACGGGAAACAATTGGTCAAGGGGAAATTCCAACGGGGTCTACCTCCGTAGAACCTAGTAAAACTAGACAAATATGTAAATCATGTCTAAAATGTCTCTCAGAGAGGCCCGATGAAATGACTGTGACGCCTCCATTCAATCCCGACGGGCTGCTGCCGCCAGCGGATTACGAGCTCACGCTCGACAACTGCGGCAGTCGCCGCTTGTTCTAGAGCAGGCAAGGGCATTATTAAGATTGGAGTTCAATCATGATCCGCAATGAGAAGGAATATCGAGAAGCGGTCGAACGGCTCACTGAAGAGAAGAAGCGGACGGCTGCGCAAAAAGCCGAGCTTCAGAAGATGGGGCTCGCCCCGGACGAGGTGAAGCGTGCGCTGGACCCGATGCGGTCGTTCCACCTGCAACTGCAGGAAGAGGTCGATAGTTATGAGCAGCTCAAACGCGGTCAATTCCCGGAGCTCTCCAACCTGCGTGGTCTTGGCCACCTGTTGATTGCGCTGCGCATCGCCAAGGGGATCAGCCAGCGCGAGCTTGCCCAGAGGCTGGATGTGCATGAAACCCAGGTCTCTCGGGACGAGCGCAACGAATACCACGGCATCACCCTTGATCGAGCATCGAAGGTTCTCGATGCACTCGGCGTCGAGTTGCACAGCTCAGTCAGTGTCCCGGCCGAAGAGCTCGCCATCGCCGGATAAACCCGTCGATTTGCTCAGCATCGTTCTCTGGTCGTGATGCGTCGGCCACAATGCCGGCACCGCCGGACCCGGAGGATATGCCCGGGCTTCTGGCGGGTGTACCAGACGGGCAGGTGCCGACAGCCGCATTTGGGGCACGACAGTCCAGGGGCGGGACCGTCGGCTTCCTTATTAATAGATGGCGGGGTGGTTTTCATCGTCGGCCCGCCTGCATTTCCGAGAGCTTCATCTTCGCTTTTCGCGGCGCACTGATCGGCTCAACGCCCAGCTTGACCCCGCCCATCGACGCGGCGACGGCGCAGCCGACCAGACAGTCGAACCAGTGGTTGTCGGGCCTGCTGGGGCGGATCGCCCACTCCTGAACCATGCGGCCGTGGCCTTGGGTGCGGGTCCAGAACTCAGCGCCGGCCACGTGATCGGCGAAGAGACGGTG